>JBAYAO010000073.1:0-6855 GCA_041669745.1 Candidatus Methanomethylophilaceae archaeon
ATTTTCCAAAATCGGCATATCTATCCTATCATCCCTATGTCTTTTATGAGTTGCGGGATGCCCGCCTCGAAATTCACACCGAATCTTATGTCGGTGCCCGCATCTCTTGTCCTCTGAATGCTTCCGGCTGTGTAATTCACCGCAATCTCGTTCGCCCTCGAAAGCGAAAGTCCGTTCATCAACGATGCAACGGTCGCCGAACCGAAAACATCGCCCGTACCGTGATAGTATCCTGGAATCGTATCGCGGAATGAATAGGATATCTCACCTGTCCCGACATCGTATGCAGCGGCACCGAGTTTCTCCTTTGTGAAGTATACGCCTGTAAGTATGACTTTTTTGGCACCGATGGTTCCGAGTTTCATCAGAAGGTCTTCAATGTATTCCCTGTCGTACGGACCCTCCCTGTATTCCTCTCCGAGCATGAGAACGGCCTCTGTGATATTCGGAAGGATCACGTCTGCTTTCGCGCACAACTTTCTCATTCCGTCAGGGAAATTATTGGGGAAAATCGAATACAGAGAACCGTTGTCGGCCATCACCGGGTCCACAACGACAAGCGTGTTCTTCTCGCGAAGTCTGTCTATGATATCCATCACAATATCGATCTGATTAAAAGAGCCCAGAAATCCGGTATACACCGCATCGAACTTGAGACCGAGCGATTCCCAATGATCCACTATGGGCTTCATGTCGTCCGTCAGGTCGCGATATGTATATCCAGTAAATCCACCGGTATGGGTTGACAGTACCGCAGTGGGAATGACACTGCATTCCACGCCCGTTGCCGAAATGATGGGTAATGCAACTGTGAGAGAACATCTTCCGAAGCAGGAGATGTCATGTATGGCCACTACACGCTTCTGTCTAGACATCGGAACGACCATTGATTCTACATAGATAAACTATACGCGCTCGCACATGCACCCATCAATAATTATTATAACCTGAGACGAATCGTACATCAGATGATGAGAACATCGGACGATCATTTGGAAGAGGCTCTGGCCGAATATAACGATAAGGTCAATGCGTTGGAGATCAACGGAACCCCAGAGGAATTACTGGAGGCCTATGTGAATCGCAGTACGATCCTGATGCTGATGGACTCCTACATATCGTCTCTGTCCGATCTGGATGAGGCCGTAGAATTGATGGGAGAGATGTCTGCGGACGGTAAAAGAATAGATCTTGGAACATATGTGAAGGTCTATGAGAACAGGGGACAGCTGCTTTGTGAGGACAACAATGATCAGATGGTTGATGATTATGCCAGAATCTCATCCAGATTGAACGAAATGACGGCGGGTATCAGACATTATGATATGAAGGGCATAGTCCTCATGTGTCTTGGATGCGCCGAGGATCTCATAGATGAGGGATTTCCAGAGAATTCCAGACCGTTCACCGATAAAGCAATCTCCGTGCTGTCTAACAAGAACGACGAATGGGCCGCAAACCGTTTGCTCGAACTCTATAATCTCATAGGACAGTCAAACAACATGATGGAGCTTACCGATGAGGCGGTGGATGCATTTACGAAGGCAATATACTACGGCGAACAGCTGTATGACCGGGGCTCTATTGACGATAGCATGGAGATTGTCTTCTCTTACGTTGCTAGAGGCGATATAATGGGTGAACGCGAAGACAATGAATCTCAGATCCGGGATCATGAGGCTGCAATCGAGGTACTTGAGGTCTTAAACGGTCAGCGTAAGCTTGACGATATCGAACTGCTGATAAATCTTCATCAGGGAGTGGCGACCGCGCAGATGAAAATGGGAATGATCGAAGAAGCGGAAAAACATCTTCTGATGTCCATAAACCACGGAATGCCGGATGTGAAGAGAACGATAGATGATCTTGGTCTCAGAGACCGCTGATCGCCTTTTTCTTCCGTGACTTCAGCTCTTCCATCAAAATGATTCTCGTGGAGTCCATTATCTCGAATATCTTTTCGTCGCACATGCCCCTCAGGACCGTGAAAGAGAGATGTTTGTTCGAAGAATAATTGCTTGAGAGATACATTATCGTGTTCTCTCTTTCATAATCCTCCCTCAACATATCCAATTCGATGATCAGCATCCTGAGCCTCTCCTCGGAGATAGACTCTATGAAACTCTCGGGATCAACCACGATGTTTTTTATATCCCCACACCTGGCCCTGGTCTCCATGCCGGATAATGTACGGTTTGATAGATTAAACTTGTGAGAACCGCTTTCGGACACCTCTCGACAACGGTTATATGTCATACCTACATTTGCGAGTACATGGTAGGCCAATTCTGTTCCTACTGCGGCAGTCTCATATCCCCTGCCACAGGAAAATGCAAGGTGTGCGGAAGAACCGCTGGGGAAGGCAGACCTGACATTACAAAGATCATACAGTCGCCCAGGATATTACCTCCCGGCGAAACGGCAACACCTTTCTTTCCGTACAGACCGAGAAACTGCCAGTTGGATATGATACGTGACATGCTCTCGACGCTTGATGATGGTAGGCATATTGTCGTCGAATCGGGAACGGGCACCGGAAAGACCGTGGTCTCTTTGGCCGCAGCGTTGGAACACACGAGAAAACATGGAAAAAAGCTAGTTTACCTTACGAGAACGATATCGCAGAGCGATCAGGTTATGAAGGAGCTCGCTGCCATAAACACCATCAACCCAGTCTCGGGCGTGACGGTGACCGGGAGGAGCCGTTCATGTCCGCTTCTACGTTCCATGACCGGATATGAGGAACTTCACCCCAGCGTCATTTCCAATCTTTGTGAGGAACGCAAGAAAAAAACCGGCAGCAACGGTTGCAGATTCTATGAGCACACGAAGATCAGGACCGAAGAGACGGAAAGATACTGCAGGACGAATCTTCCAACATCGGAACAACTGGACAGGTACTGCGAAGAGAATGAGATTTGTCCCTATGAATCGAAGAAGGCTCTGATGAAGGCCGTAGATGTCGTTGTTGCACCCTACGTACACATCCTATCGGAAGACATCAGAACGAATTTCCTCGGAAACATGATGGCCGACGAAAAGAACATAGTGGTCATCGTGGATGAGGCTCACAACATAATCGATGCCGCCAGAGAACAAGAGAGTTTTTCCATACCCATGAGATTGATCGATTCTGCGATAGACGAGACCACCACATTGAGGGACCCATCGGTATTCGATGAGATAAAGATAAAACCGTTCATAGAACAATTCAAGGCCATCGTCAGGGGAACCGCGAATGAGAAACTTTCAATGACCAGAAAGGAGGCCGTTGTCGAATATGGCTCTATAGAGAGCAGGATGATGCAGAGATTCTCGATGAGCGGGAGTCAACTGCTTTCTGCCGTTGATATCATGATAGAATTGGGCCAGGGGAGAACAGAACTTCTGATGGAAAAAGGTGACAACCGCATCTCGGATATCTTCACACTCGGAACCGCAATGAAGAACTGGATGAACTCCGACCCTGACAGTTTCATCAGATCGATAAAAGCGGATGAGGACGGGGAGTATCTTCACGCCGCGTGCATAGACCCCAACGACGTGACAGGTTTCCTGCGTTCGATCAAAGGTGTCATACATATGTCCGGCACTTTGCAGCCGCTCGATCAATATTCAAGGGTGATGAACCTGCCCGACGATACCGTGGACAGAATATACCCTTCATCGTTTCCGCCCGAGAACAGGTCCGTGATATACCTGAACAATGTGACCACGAGATACGAGGACATGCAACGCGACCCGAGTATATTCTCCAGAATGGAAAAGAACATAGCGAAACTCTGCAACGCCGTGGAAAAGAACACCCTGGTCTTTTTCCCCTCCTACAGCATGATGTCGAAGATGAGACCTTTTCTTGAAAGGGATGTCAGGAAGAATGCGTATTGGGAGGAATCCAGGCAACAGAAGAAGACCATGTCCGCCCTGAACAGATTCCGAAATGGACGGGACGGCGTATTCTTCACCGTAATGGGCGGTTCGATCGCAGAGGGGATAGATTTTCCGGGCGACGAACTATCCTTTGCGATAATCGTTGGTATACCCTATCCACCGCCTACGATGGAGATCAAAGCGATGTCGCAGATGTTCGATAGGAAATACGGCCCCGGAACAGGATGGAGATATACTTCCGAAGTCCCGGCTTTGAGAAAGATGAAACAGGCCATAGGACGTCTCATCAGGACCGAGACCGATCGCGGCATGGCGGTGATATTCGATTCACGTATATCGAAATATTCTGTCCAGTTGGATGCAAGACTGTCGACCGACCCTTTGAAGGATGTCACAGAATTTTTCGAGCATACCGATGGATGACTCACATATGCGGGTGATGATGGTCGAATGCAGTTCATGTCCGTGATCACAAACATCCGTTACTGGATAATCTCCGGTCTCCTTTTGGGTCTGCTTATGGGTGACATGGGCTATTACGCACCGTATATTCTGACCATTTTCCTGATCGTGATGATGTGCGTCTCGCTCGAAGGCATCGATTTCAAAAAAGATGATTTTGAAAACGACAGGAAAAGAATACTGATAGCTCTTGTGTGCTGTTACGTGATATCGCCTATGGTCACACTCGGTGTCGGGATGTTCTACGGTGATGATCTTTGGATCGGATGGGTGCTGATAGCTTCTGTTCCGTGTGCCGTATCGGTAGTGTCATCTACACTGATCCTGAAAGGAGATACGAAATTGGCGTTGCTATCTGTGACCGCGGTATATCTTTTGGCGATCGTTATCACACCTTCTATGACCTATCTGCTGTTGGGGAATGCCATCAACCCCGTTCAGATACTGAAGTACGTTGTGCTGTTCATTGTCATACCCATGCTTGTGTCGATACCTCTCAAGAGGGTGCATATATCTCAGAATACCAAATCAGTTTCACTGAATTTTTGTTTCTTCATCATGGTCTTCATCGCTTTCGGAACGAATCGTGAATACTTCATCTATGAACCTGTGATGATCCTGACGGTATTGGCGGGTTGTTTTGTGAGGGTCGTTTTGATCCACGTATCATTCGAGACCATATTCAGATTCATGGGGATCGACAGAGAAACAAGAATAGTTTACGTGCTCCATTGCATATGGAAGAACACCGGATTGGCAGTGACCCTTGCACTGCTCCTGATGCCCGATATGACGGAGGCCGCGATTCCGGGTGCCGTATCTTTGCCTTTCGAACTGATATATTTCATGGTGATGATATGGTTCTACGATAAACGTGTCCCACCATCCGAATCCGTCGTGGGCAGAACCAGCAACTCCTGATCCGTAAGTGTGCCCGCGTATATGTGGAATAAAATAAGGATTGACCACCCCGGGGTGGCCGATGTTGGGTTTAGGCCTTCTCTACTCCGAAGAATTCCTTGACACCGGGGCGGAACAGGTAGTACAATATCAAGGCGTATATGATCAGAGTGACGATTCCTATCAGGACAATCATCAGAGGTATGCTCACTATGACACCGAGTACCGTAAAGATGACTGCAAGGTACCACATGATCTTCCAGCCCATGATAAATCCGTATCCGATTATCAGATAGATTATACCGATCGCTAACTCGGTAAGTCCGACCGCGGAAGTAGATATCGTATTGTAATCCGCACCCATATCAGAGATATCGTACAGATCCAGAATGCCCGCAATGCCCAACGCGATGTAGACCACCGCGGCGATCAGGAAAAGGGCGCCTAGTATCGTAATCAATATTGGTCTATTTGCCATGTAAACAAATCTACAGGTCATATAGATAATGATTTTCATCATTAAGAAAAAAAGTCCTCTTGTTTTTCGCATTATTTCGACTTATCTCCTTGAATCGCTTTCCAAAGAGAATCTTGTACAGCTTTTACCATAACAACCTAACCGCATTCCCATCTCCAAAATTTCTAGATACACCATCGACGTTCATGTTATATACGGAAAGAATATTCAACCAGTTAAGCGGAGATAGCTAAGCCTGGACCACGGCGCCGGTCTTGAAAACCGGTGGTGTTTCACCCCGGGAGTTCGAATCTCCCTCTCCGCGCTGACTTTTCCCTCCCGAGGGCCACTATTTTCAGATTCAAATTTTCTATACAATACATTAAAAAACCCCCCAAAATATCTCCCCACATCTCGACAATATTTCTCATGACCGAATTGTCACGGAATTTAGCGTGATTGACCTCGATCGTTTTCATTCATGAATGACCAGGACGATGACCACGTCGATAACATGCCCTTATCCACGAAGTAATGTTTATGAGTACTACGACATTTACGGAAATCTAAATCCATTCTTAATTCGTCGCTAACATCCTAATATCCCTTACACAGCGAATTACTTACAAGACAAGATTAGTCGGGTGCCAGAAATCCTTTCGACGCATCTATAGTCACAACATTATGATTAAAAAATACCATTACCACGATTGACAATTTGAATATAAAATACTAGGATGTTGTACTATGTATCCAGTTAATAGCTATAGTCTTCAAAAGACACCGACAATTCGCTTGCCTTAAATCTTGTACCTTATATTTTTTAAGACTTTATTCTGATTATACAAAGTATCCCGCCTGTACCCAATATTTACCACCATCAGCTCATCACTTACCAAATTCATTGATGACATTGACAATCCTCTGCAATGTGACATCAGGTTCCTTCTTGATTTCACACTCCCAAACGGTTATAACGGTCCATCCTAACGATTCAAGATCCTCACACTTACGACAATCACGTTCCACATTGGATTCGAATTTCGCCCTCCAAAACGCCCCATTGTGTGTAGGAATGGACAAGTTGCATTTGGGACACCTGTGCCAGAAACAACCATTGACGAATATGGCCACATGTCTTCCCG
>JBAYAO010000074.1:0-6711 GCA_041669745.1 Candidatus Methanomethylophilaceae archaeon
CATACGACCATGTTCGGAGATTTTCGTGACCGACATGGCGATCTCGACGATCCTCCGTACACGGAATGCCCTGTCGATGCCGCCATGCGAAACGGATTCGGCGATCCTGAAACGCACATCCATGTTTCGATGATGTTGTTGCAGTATTAGCGATAGTTTTATTCTCTTGAGAGCATCCGTCCTTGCATGCTCGGCGACGTTGTACGTTTTGTTTGGATGGTCTTCGGAAACGAAAGATTGACCACTAAGGAGGTCGAGTTCAGATTGGCGGAGCTGTTTGACTATCATTGTCCCGATGATTTCGCGAAGACGATGACGAAACTCAAACAGGCCAATCTGGTCAAAGGAGAAGTATCCGTTGAAAAAGGCGGATGGATTTGGTGGGTCGATGACGAATGCAGAAGCAAGGACCTGTCAGCAATAATGTGAGTAGAGAGAGATGTCAGTGTATTTTCAGGACAACGAGGTCATGGCGGGATGGGAGGAGATCATAAACAGGGACGATTACCATCTGAAGATCGTTGAGATTCAGGACAATTATCCGAAGAAGAAAAGTCTCTTCGTTCCCTATGCCGACATAGACCTCTACAATCCCGATCTTGCGATGTTCATACTGGCGCATCCCGACAATTCGGTAAAACTCGGAGAGAAAGTCCTCAGGGGGGTGTTACCGGCTTCATGGGATCCGGCAGACACGATAAATCTCAGGATCACGGATCTGCCCAGGGATGCGCACGTCGAGGTGCGCGATCTGAGGGCCGAGCACCTGGGAAAACTCGTTGCGGTGGAGGGACTCGTCAGAAAGGCGACGGTCCCTAAACCGAGATTGGTCAATGCGCTGTTCAGATGTACGAAATGCGATGCCGAGATTTGGATAAAGCAAACGGGTATGATCCAGAGAGAACCTCTGATGTGTACGAACGACGGCTGCAACAAATCCGTTTTGAAGTTCGTATTGGACGAAGTCAATTCAAAATTCATCAATACCCAGAAGATCGAGATACAGGAGAACCCGGAAGGTCTCAGGGGCGGAGCCCAACCGGAGAGGTTAGCAGGTTATATCGACGATGACGTCGCAGGGGCGATAACGCCCGGTAACAGGGTGACGCTGAACGGGACAATACGGTCCGTTCAGAAGACGGACCGCGACAAATCCACGGTCTATGACATCTTCATGGATGTCATGTCCGTGGTCTTCGAACAGCACGAGTTCTCGGAGATAGAGATCACGGAGAACGACGAGATCCGGATCAAGGAGATGTCCGAAGATCCAGAGCTCATGCAGAACATCGTGAAATCCATTTCACCTACGATCTACGGTCTGGAGAAGGAGAAGGAAGCCGTTGCTCTGCAGTTGTTCGGCGGTTCGCACAAGATGATGGACGACAAGACATCGATAAGGGGCGACATCCATATTCTGCTGATAGGTGATCCCGGTGTCGCCAAATCACAGTTGTTGAGATATATGAGCAATCTTGCCCCCAGAGGGATATACGCATCAGGAAAATCGGCTTCGGCCGCAGGTCTCTGTGTCCACGGGGATACTGTGCTGCCACTGGCCACCGGAAAGGAGAAGATAATCGATTTCATCAATGCCAGGATGGATTCTCCGGAGGAATACAGGCAGGGCATATGGAGGCAGGACGTCTCCGGAGACAAGATCCTGGCGATGTCGGATCTCGGGTCGTTAAGATATCTGCCCATCACCTGCATCTGGAAGATAAGGACCCCCGAGAGGCTGATCAGGCTCTCGACCGGTGACGAATCCGTGATCCTGACCCCTGAGACAAAAGTACAGGCCATGCAGAATGCGAGGTTCGATTGGATAGAGGCAAAGGATCTGAAGGTCGGTGACAGAGTATCCTTGTTTCACGACAACATAAGGTTCCTTCCTCTGACCGTCGTTCAGACGGTAACCGAGGACCTTCCGGAGTTTGTTTACGATCTTACGGTCGAGCCCGCGCATTCATTCATAGGTTCGGGTTTTGTGATTCACAATACTGCGGCCGCAGTGAAAGATGATTTCGGGGACGGCAGATGGACGTTGGAAGCCGGTGCATTGGTACTTGCCGATAAAGGATTGGCATGCATCGATGAATTAGACAAGATGACCCCTCAGGACAGGTCCTCTCTCCACGAGGCAATGGAATCGCAGAGGATCTCCGTTGCTAAGGCGGGCATCACGGCCACATTGCAGTGCAGATGTTCCCTTTTGGCCGCGGCCAATCCCAAACACGGAAGATTCATCCCGGAGGAGAAGCCGGTCGGGCAGATAGATCTCCCGCCGGCGCTCATGTCGCGTTTCGATCTGATATTCGTGATACAGGACAAACCGGATGCAAAATTGGACAAGGAGATAACAAAGCACATTCTGAGGGCACATCAGCGCGGACAGGTCCGTTCCCTGAGAGAGACGGATATCGAGGGTGTGAACAAGGAAAAGATACTCGCGGAGACAGACGACATAGCCCCGGTTTACGATGAGGAGCTGCTCAGGAAATACGTCGCCTACGCCAAGCAGAACTATCATCCGGTGATGACCGACACCGCCAAGACGATGATAGAGAACGATTACCTGAACATAAGGAAGACGGGAGAGGGCGGCAACACCGTACCGATAACCGCCAGACAATTGGAGGCCTATGTCCGTTTATCCGAAGCCTCCGCTAAGGCGCGACTCAGTAATTTTGTCGAGGAGCAGGATGCGGCGAGAGCGATCGATATGGTGAACTACTATCTCAATAAGATAGCAATGGACAAATCGACCGGTAAATTCGACGTGGACAGGATCGGAAGCGATTTCACTGGAAAGGAACGTTCGGTGATAGCGCGGGTCCTCGATATCATTTCAGATTTCGATTCGACCGGCGGGATCACATTCGAAGAGCTGAGGGAGAGAATAGATTCGAAGAGTATGAACAACTACGCGTTAGAGAAAGAACTTGAAAGGCTGAGTCAGCTGGGCGATATATATGTAGCCGGCGACCACTACAAATTGGTGTGACAACATGATTGCTATACGTGTACATTCGAACGGAGACACAAGGATCCTGGCGGCCTGTGATGAGGAATTGCTCGGACGGACATTCAGAGAGAAGGATATGCGCATAACCGTGTCAGAGATGTTCTACAAGGCCGAGATCGTATCGGAGGACGTATTGGTGGAACGTATGCGTTCGGTATCGATAATGAACCTCGTGGGAGAAAACACCGTATCCGCGGCCATAAGGGAGGGCTACGTCTCGGAGGACTGTGTCATCGCGATCGATGGTGTCAAGCACGCCCAGGTAGTGAGATGAATGTTCTGTGTCAACTGCGGTATCGAAGGAGAGGAGACCATCGACGGTCTCTGTCTGGAGTGTTTTCTCAAAGGGAAGAAGCTCATCAGATTGCCGCACCACATCGATCTTTTCAGGTGTACCAACTGCGAAGAATATTCCGTGAAGGACGGATGGGTCCAGAAGGATCTGAACGAAGCGATCGAGGATGCGGCCCTGACGGGGCTCTCGGCAATTTCCGAAGCAAAGGTGGTCAGCGTTGCGACAATGTCGGAAAGACAGGACGATAAGACCTTCGTGGTCAGGGTCGAGGCCGATCTTGACATCGGTGGTCGTTTGATCACCGACAACGACAGCACCATCATCCGTCTCAAGAACACCGTATGCAAAAGATGTTCACGGCAGCTCGGTAACTATTATGAAGCGATAATGCAGATCCGCTCCGGATCCAAGGATCTGGATGACGGTCTCAGAGACGAAATCGTACGTTATGTGAGGAACAGCGTTGAAACACAGGCGAAGAACAACCGTCATCTGTTCATCGGGAAAGTGGTGGAGGTCGTCGGCGGGGTCGACATATACATTTCATCGATATCCATGGGGAGATCATTGACCAAGGAGATCTCGGATCTGTACGGCGCAGAATCCAAGGAATCCTTCTCACAGGCCGGAACATCCTCTGACGGACAGGACATCAATCGTCTGACATTTCTGATAAGATTTCCTGATTATCACACCGGCGATGTCGTCCTTTTTGACAAGAGGCCCTACAAACTGACAAGTCTCAACAAGGCCGGCGGGAAATTATTGGATCTGGCGACATTCCGTGAGACGTCCGTACGGAAATCCGATCTGTCTTCGCTGAAAGTACTCGCAAAGAAAGATCAATTGCTTCAGGCGATAGTCGTCTCCACCTCGGAGAACGAGATCCAGGTGATGCATCCTTCGAATTTCTCCACCATAGATCTCAGGATCCCGGAAGGTGCGGAGATATCCGAGACCGTTACGGTGGTCGGTGTCGAAGAAGAGATCTTCTACGTTCCCTGATACCGTCTAGTTTTTGTTGTAGCTCGGATATTCCCATTCATGATAAAACTGCCGGAGACGATCGAAGAGGTCGTCGTGAAACTTCTTCGTATTGCAAATACCAGACTACCCTCGGACATAGGTTGGGCACTGGAGGCCTCAGCAGGCTGGGAGACGAACGAGATAGCCTATTCGCAGCTTGGTTGCATAATGGACAATATAAAGAAAGCCGAATATCTCGGTAAACCAATGTGCCAGGATACAGGGATCCCCGTATTCTACGTCTCCGGAAAGTTCGATTCATCCATCGCCCGGTCCATAGAGTGCGGTGTCAGGAGAGCAACACAGACGATCCCTCTGAGACCGAACACCGTCGATCCGCTGACCAGAAGAAATGCCGGCGACAATCTCGGAGCAGGTATGCCGATAATACATTACAGGCCGACGAACGACGAATTCACCGAGATAACCGTTCTTCCGAAAGGAGCAGGTTCAGAGAACATGACCAAACTGAAGATGCTGGATCCGGCAGACGGCATAACAGGGGTGAAGAAGTTCATCGTGGATTCTGTTCTGGACGCAGGTGGACGTCCCTGTCCTCCAACGGTCGTGGGCGTAGGCATCGGCGGAACGGCCGATCGCTGTATCGAAATGGCCAAAGAGGCATTGCTGGTCCCGTTGGACAGGAGCAACGACGACCCCGATCTGAAGCAGTTGGAAGAGGAGTTGTTCGTTAAATTGAATGCAAGCGGTCTCGGACCGATGGGTCTCGGAGGGGACACCACTGTGCTGGGAGTGAACATCAAGAAGATGTGCTGTCATACCGCGAGCCTTCCGGTTGCCGTGAATATCGGATGTTGGGCGACCAGAAGGGCGACCGCCAGAATCGGGAAGGACGGCACAGTGGAATACAGTCAGGGGGATGGGCAATGAAGGTCCTTCAGGCACCTCTTAGCGAAAACGACGTTCGTTCTTTGAGGTTGGGGGAGATCGTCTACATCTCCGGTCCGGTCATAACCGGAAGGGACGAGATGCACATCCGTGCATTGGAATACGCGAAGGACGGAAAGGCCGTACCGTCCGGGATCAACGGTTCCGTTCTGTACCATTGCGGTCCGATAATGAAGAAGGACGGAGATTCATGGGCGGTCGTCGCGGCAGGTCCCACGACCAGCGCCAGGATGAATTCCCTTGAAGCGGAGATGATCTCCGTGTTCGATATCCGTGCTATCATCGGCAAGGGCGGAATGTCCACCGAGACCAGTGAAACAATGAAAACGACGGGGTGTGTCTATCTTGCTGCGACCGGCGGGGCGGCGGTTACACTAGCAGAAGGACTGTCTTCGGTAGTCGGCGTCGAATGGTTGGATCTTGGAATGCCGGAGGCCATGTGGAAATTCAATGCCAACAGACTCGGCCCGTTGGTGGTTGCGATGGATGCGGAGGGCAACAGTCTGTATGAGGCCGTCAGAAGATCGTTGAAGAGATGATCACTGTTTTTCGTCATCATCGTAGACGACCGGAATCCTGTCTTTCCTCATACGTACACGGTAGACGACTGAAACTATGACGAGTATGCCCGCGATCACACCGCCGACGATCATGAGGAAATGGGGCAGGTCGATACCCATTATGCCGCCGGATGGTGCCGAGACCATCTGTACGTAAATGGTGTTGATCACGGGATCCGGCAGCACGGTGATCTCCGTTTCGTATGTTTCGTAGCCTTCCATCGTGACCTTCACGTCATATGTCCCGGTGGGGCAGTTCGTGATGGTGAACGTTCCGTTCTTGGTGAATGCGGTGCTTATCATGTTGTCCGTATCTTTTCCGAGGATATCTACCCTGGCACCTGATATCCTGTACGAACCCTCGGTCACCGTTCCGGTGATCTTTCCATAAGTGGAATATACACCTATACATTGCGTTCCGTCAGCAGAACCAGTTATCTGATAGGTATTATTACTCGGAGTCGGCCAATTGATGATTTGGTATGCAATATCCGATGATATCGTTGTAGAATATTCGCTGATGTATTTTCCAGGGGTGTATTCTATACTGTATTTAGGGCAGTTCAAGGATATGTAATAAGCTACACCTAATGGTACATTTGTGAATTCAAAGTAACCATTTGTAATTTCTACGCTCTGTTTCACTTCGCCGGTCTCGGTTCCTCTGATTATCAAGACCATGTAAGCATCATCGTTGTTGAATAGGGCTCCGCCCTCTTTGACGTATCCTTTAATTGTGAATCCGCCCGTATCAGGCGCGTTGGCGCCATCAGATCCCCCATCAACGAATGGTACGAGTGCAAGAATCATTATTGCAACTGCGATGACGGCTACAAGTCCTTTTCTCATCGCGGAGCGATTAACTCGTTAGCATTTATTACTATTCCTTGGCGAAA
>JBAYAO010000075.1:0-6624 GCA_041669745.1 Candidatus Methanomethylophilaceae archaeon
GCATACGATATGTGTATGATCGATGAGTGAACTACATGGGAATCACAAAAGGGACTCAACGGTAGGATATCGATGTCTATTATCACATACCTCATTTTCTTCGTAAAAAAGAAGTTAGAGATCTGAGATTCGGGCTTCTGGTATACTCGTAGAGGCAGCTCATCCAATCTTTCAGAGATGATTAAGGTCGTTGTCCTCTACTATTCTGCGATACAACATCTCCACTGCTTCGGACGGGGACGATCCCTGTTCCTGAAGGATCCTTTCCGCTTCCGCTTTGAGTATGGGGTCTACTCGGGCATAGACCGCTGCGGTTCTTCTTCTCGATGCTATTCCGCAAAGGGCCTCATCACATAGTGATTCGATGTATTCGTTGTACTTCATGCCGTTCCTGCTGGCAAGGCCGCGTATAAGATCCGTGGTCCCGGAACCGTACTGGGATGATTTCTTCTTCCTGTTCAACAGAATGGGATATCCGAGGTCCACGGCGATCTCCTTGAGTACCGATTTCCTGGAATCCATGTCCGTCGGTCTCAATTCATCGGGGTCTATATTCCCGATCTCGGAGACCACAGAGGGGTCGGTGTAGGGATACACGAGGGTTTTACCGAAATGTTCGGCGATTCTCTTCTCACAGGGGATAGATATATCCAGAAGTCTTTCCACGGCTGCATTCCTGAGTATCTCGTAATCATTGTCGGATTGGCCGATGAATTTGGCGCACCCCATGAAATACTCATCGGCACCCTGGCCGGTCAGGATGTATCTCTCCTCGGATGCCATGCACACACAGAACAGGGGCAGTTCGTATGAGAGTGTGAAAGGGTCGGACGTTCCTGTAGCGACGACCATGTCCTTGAGGTGTTTTTCCATATTCTCCTTGGAGATCTGAACATGTACCCACGGAAGTCCGAGGTCTTCGGAGAGGACCTTAGCGACGGAAACATCATATGCGCTGTTTGTACCGCATGTGTATAGGGTCACAGAATCGGCATATTCCTTGGCGATGGCCGCGGTCAATCCGGAATCGAGTCCGCCGGAGAAAGCTACGCCGACATCCTTGCCTTCGATGCCGTTCCTGATGACAGCAATGATAGAATCTTCCAACTTGCCATATCTGAATGACATATGCGGCGGGGATGAAGGTTTTGGATTATAATGGCAACGCTGCATTATCGTTTCACAGGTCAGGACTATTCCTACAGGTCAAGAACGTTCTTTATCTTCCAAGATCGAGGATACCTTCGGGACATTCTTCGAATGGACAAACCGTTCTTTATAGTCCATATACGGTTGCTCTCAGGGTCTCCAATCCCAAGAACGGTATGCATTCGATTCCAGGTAGTGAGCAGGCAGTGAGGTGAGATCGCTGATCGGCGGTTGTTTTTTTTAGAAATCGCTGTAACATTGCAAAAGGGGAATTTATAATGAGAAACATCGACGGCGTAGACGTGAGATATTCCATACTCTCGACGACAGGCCCGAGGATTACACGGAGCTGTGCAGGGAATTCGAAATGCCGGAGGATATTCTCGATCGTAGGCCGTTCATGGTGAGCGGCGGGGAGATTCAGAGGATCTCCATAATGAGGTGTTTGGCCATCAATGCGAAATATCTGATACTGGATGAACCCACATCCATGTTAGATGTGTCCACACAGGCATCCATAATGTCTATCCTGTCGAGATCCATGGATAGGAATCCGAAGAGGGGTGAGTTGCTGATCACGCACGATATAGACCTTGCAAGTGTCTGTTGCTCCAGGATATATCTGATGTCAGAGGGGAGGATAATATAATCTGGGCCCGTCGATGATGTTCTTGACGGACCGTCCACCGAAGAAGGAAAGGAGTTTATCAGATCCTATGGGGAAAGACATTAGGTCCGAATGGATTCTGAAGACCGTAGCGTTTAGATCTGATCAGACGTCCCGTACGTATAGAATCGTTTTCGCACATATGGCATCAGTTTATGGTGATCAGAATTTTCTCGAATCAGTCGGAATGTCAATCTGCGGAATCCATGTCTACATATGAAGGGGGCAGTTGTGGCACTCATGTTAGGAAATCGGAAATAGCGATTCCCAACTAATAGGATAAGGGAGAGGGCGGATGCCCTCTGTTTTTTCAGACCTTCTTGGTTTTCAAAAGTCTCCATCTGATGGTGTAGAACGCGATAACAAAGATAATCAGTACTACAAACGACCACCATGGGAATGCCGTTCCTGATGATATGGACACCAAATCTTCCAGCTTACCGTATCTGGAAGGGATGCGTGGTGAAAGTGAAGGTTTTGAGTTATAATGACGATGTAAGTGATTGTTTTGCAATCAGAGAAAAGTTCTTCGTGGATAAGAAGCAGTCTGAATTCGAATCTCCGATTCGATAGTTCAACGGTATCTCGGATCAGAGTATGCGAAAATTTTATTGTAATACGTCGAATCTTTTACTGAATGATAAAGTGTTATGAATGAAAATAATTAATTGAACTTCAATACTATCTATCAATAATGATAATATTTAATTTGGGTAAAACATTTTAATATTGGTCTGACCTAACAAGATGTATGATGTCACAGACCGTACCGAGA
The DNA here is from genome assembly GCA_041669745.1 of Candidatus Methanomethylophilaceae archaeon. GTDB lineage: Archaea > Thermoplasmatota > Thermoplasmata > Methanomassiliicoccales > Methanomethylophilaceae > JBAZDV01. The sequence continues at coordinate 2,592 of JBAYAO010000075.1, forward strand.
AAGGATTATCTGGAACACCTTTGGAGCTGGAAGGACAAGAAAGAGGTCATAAAGATAATCACGGGGATGAGAAGGTGCGGTAAATCCACGCTTATGATGCAGTACATGGACAAACTCCGCGAGGAAGGTCATGGCAAGGATATCATCTATATCAATTTCGAGTCCAAGGACGCAGACTGGATCAAAGATCATAAAGATCTGAACACATTCCTGGGGACACGTATTGATCCGTCAAAGAGGACATATGTTCTAATGGACGAGATCCAGAGAGTGGACAGTTGGGAGCGCACAGTCAATTCGCTATCCGTGGATTACGATGCGGATGTCTATATCACAGGATCCAATGCGTATATGCTGTCGTCTGAACTGTCAACTTATCTGTCTGGTAGGTATGTGGAGATAAAGATGCTGCCGTTCTCATTCCAGGAATACATCCAATTGCACCCTGTGGACCCGATGAACCCCATCGACAAGAGATTCATGGATTTCATGGTCAAAGGGGCAATTCCGATGGTCGATCCCGACGACGGAGAACGTACAGACGAATTGCTTCAGGGGATATACTCCACGATATTGAGGAAGGATGTGTCCGCGCGTCTTGAGGTCATGGACGTGCGCACGTTGGACCAGATAGTGATGTTCCTCATGTCCAATATCGGAAACGTTACAAGCAGTGCATCCATCGCCAAAGAATTGTCCGTAAGCTATGCGACCGTGAAGAGGTATCTCCAAGGTCTTGAGGATGCATTTCTGATATACAAGGCGTATCGTTACGATGTGCGCGGGAAGAAACTACTGAAAACAACGGAGAAGTATTATGCTGCAGACACGGGGATGCGTAATTCCATACTCGGAGGCACAGGCGGAAAGGATATCGGCAGGGTCATGGAGAACGTCGTGTTCTTAGAACTTTTGCGCAGGGGATACACCGTAACTGCCGGCAGTCATTACAATCGTGAGATAGATTTCGTTGCGGTGAAGAGAGATGTCACAGAGTACTATCAGGTGTCGTTGACGATAATGGATGAAGTCACCTTCGAAAGGGAGGTAAGGTCGTTGGATTCCGTTCCGGATAGTTTCCCGAAGATCATACTTACGATGGATCGTGTGATTAACACTCCGCCGAACGGCATACGTGCGGTGAATGTGATCGATTGGATACTCGGTAAACAGTTGTAGGACGTTCAGAATGCTGTGCTGTGCAGGGGCCATCCGGTTTTCATTCATTGCATCATGAATGAAATTCAAATCTGTTCGCGATATATCGATCAATAATATGATGATCTGGGGGATTTTCAAATATGGAATGTCTATTGTTGAAGCACATCGGATAAGGGAGAGGGCGGATGCCCTCTGTTTTTTTCAGACCTTCTTGGTTTTCAAAAGTCTCCATCCTATCATGTAGAACGCGATACCGAAGATTATCAGCACCACAAGCGACCACCACGGGAACGCAGTTCCGAGACTGGCGGCCCTTATGCATTCACTCGAATGTGTCAGCGGAAGACAGTACAGCAGCACCTGGAAGAAAAGGGGCAGTGACGATACCGAGAAGAACGTGCCGCATAGGAAAGTCATCGGAAGTATGACCAGGCTGCTGAATGTCGCCATGCTCTGGTGGGATTTAGCCATCAGTGCCGCCACCACTCCCAAGAACGAGAACACGAAACACGATATCACCAGGCAGATCAGGAACAACGGTGTGAACATCAGGTCCGGTGCCAGGAATAGTCCCAGCAGGAATAGCGCAAGACAGCTGAACAGTCCGCGTACGACGCCGACTATGGATTTCCCAACCATTATCGCAGAGATGCTCAGCGGGCACATCATCATCTCGTCGAAGCATTTGTAATACAGTCTCTGGACGTTGAGTCTGGTGGACGTGGCTGAGAACGGTGCGGACAGGGCGGTGAGTGCGACGATACCCGGAATCACGAAAGCGATGTATGAGAAACCGGAATCCGTCTCTCCCGTCCTCAGTCCATACCCGAAGGCTACAAGATAAAGCAAAGGGGTCATCAGGCTCATCACCAGGACATTTATCCAATTGTGTCTCAGGAAACGCATGTCCCCCCATGCCACATAATACACCTGTCTGAAGAAATTGCTCATTGGAACGCCCCCACGGCCTTTCCGGTAAGTTCCACGAAGACATCCTCCAGATTGGTCTTCCTTATCAGGATATTCTCGCAGTTCCCGAGTCCCTTGGTGAATTCATCGGCTTCATCCCTGTTTTTGAAACATTTGTATTCAGTCGTTCCGTTTCCCTCTGTGTACTCCACGACAGTTGATCCGACGGTCTCGCACAGTTCCTGCGGTCTTCCGACGGCTATGAGCTTTCCGTGATCTATTATACCGACCCTGTCGCAGAGTATCTCGGCCTCCTCGATGTAATGCGTGGTCACGAATATGGTGGTGCCACGTCTGTTCAGGGCCCTGACCAGATCCCAGAGGAGACGTCTCGCCTGTATATCCAATCCCGCGGTCGGTTCGTCAAGGAACAGCACCTTCGGATTGTGAAGTACGGAACATATTATCGCGGCTCTCTTCTTCCATCCGCCAGACAGCGAATCCACGGTACGGTCCAGATAATCCTCGAGACCGACGTATTTAGACAGTTCCGCTATGCGTTCCTCTCTTTCCTTCTTACCCATCATATGATACATGCAATGGACAGTCATGTTCTCCCGTATCGTAAGGTCCTTATCGAGAGAGATCTGTTGCTGTATGACACCCATACATTCTTTGGCCTCATAGGGCTCCTTCTCGATGTCATGTCCGTCCACCAACACTTTTCCGGAATCGTAGTTGGTCAGTGTGGATACCACACGGACCGTTGTCGTCTTCCCTGCTCCGTTGGGTCCCAAATATCCGAATATCTCGCCTTCGTGGACAGAAAGGTTCAGACCGTTCAGGGCAGGTTTGTCTCCGAACATCTTCACTAGGTCCTTGATCTCTATTATCTCTTTCAAAAATACACCTTCGATACATTCCGTATATATTCATCGCAGATTTTATTATCCAGTCTTCTTACTGTGTCATGATGTAATGTACAATCCGGTAACACTTTTTCCACTATTCTTAAGTTTTGTCGGTCTTTCAAACAGATGCGGTTAGCGGCAGGAATATCGACAAGGGCTGTCGCAGGCGACAGTATGCCATTTTTTCTCATTGCCTGTCCACCTTCTGTTTGGATTCACGGACCTTCTTGGTGATATCGGCGACATTCCTCATATGTTCATTCCATGATGGAACATCCTTGGAGTCGAATATATCCACACTTCCGCCCTGGAATTCTCCTTCTCCTGCCAGGTCCTCCAACAGAGATTCTATGTCCAGATATGCCTTTTTAAGATCGTCAAGAGTTCCTTCATCGGTCTTCCACAGTCCTCTGGAGTTGGCTTCCAGAAGACGTCGTGTCATCTCTTCCAGAGCGTACGGGTTATTCTCTTTGAAGAATTTGGCCATACTCTCGTCCCTTAGGAATGCATCAACCACCTGATCGAACAGGGTATCGTCCACCTCATGTGTGGTGCTCTGCCATCCGAACAGTCTCGTCACGCGTTTCGCGATGTCGTTGGCACCCTTATAGCCGTGCTCCTTCATAGCATCTATCCATTCCGGGTTCAGCGTACGTATGCGCATCACCCTGCGCATCTCGTCCGCCAATGTTCCTACACCCAGGTCCCTTGGGTCGCGGGTGTCTTCGAAATAAGCCTTAACGTCCTTCCCGGAGAGATATCTCGATGCGGATATCATCCCTCCTATGTTGCTGAAATGACAGCTGCACGAGAGCACATCCGTCTCATCCGATGCGGATACGTCGCATGCTGCATCCGTTCTGGAGAGCACTTTGGCGAATTGTTTGAACATAGGCACTCCATTTCTATTCCCGCCGTATCCGTGTCCTTTTGTCTTCACGAACACGTCGGCAAGGTCTTTGTCCTCCCTCCATGCGCTTGCAAAGACCGCAAGATTCACACCGGAGGTATAGGTGCCTGGGGGTGCGCCGAACATACGTGTGTTCGCTTCA
>JBAYAO010000076.1:0-6511 GCA_041669745.1 Candidatus Methanomethylophilaceae archaeon
AAAAAAGCCACAAAACATTTTTATAATGCCGAGCCGAGCTACAACGAAACTTGTCAAGCCGTGCCAGACCGCAACATTGACCTGCTGATTTATTTACGATATTCGTAGCGATTTTTCTCCCGAAAACTGCGATTATCGGAAGAATGTTACAATAATTGACAGGATTTGATATCTATATACGCGCGAGTAACACTGCAGTATCCAAACTGCTCAACACATTTATCGGGTCATTATAGGGTCATTATCGGGTCATTACCTTACTGTTTCCCAACGGCCAGCATAGGTTGTACAATCCCTTCTGAGTTGACACCAATTTTCTACAAATTACAGCCTGCCGATTCACGAAAAAACACGTTCCAAAACGAAAAGGTGCAAAAACCTGCCGATTGTGTTCCTATCGTGCCCCCAAAATGCCCCCAAGTGCACTTTACGATTCGCTACGATTCGGAATCAACAAGCTCAAAACAGCACGAAAACGAATCGAAACCTGATAATTTGTCCAGCTCGCCGTCGATCTTCTCACGGTATCCGTCGGCCTTGCGGTCTTCCTTCAATCTCCTTCTATAGCGTCTCTGTGTCGATACATCTATTCTGTAGAATATGATCATGTCTATAACGCCCCAGACGAAATTCATCGCCAAGATCATCATTACCAAGTACAATGGAGTGTCGTAGGTGAAAATACCTACTCTCGCGGCGATTATGAATGTAAGCGCCATGACGAACCCGTACAACACCTCTTGGATCGCCAATTCCGGTCCCGTATGTTCTACGAGCCTATGTCCGAGAATTATATATCAACTGCAATTCGGCATATTTGATACTATCCAGAGTTTGATTTCGGTATAATTATGTAGTTATATATATCATATATAGAGTGATATATATTATTTCGACATCGAATATATATGGCATCATCAATCGGTGAATCAAGGTGAATACCTTGAACACAAATACAAAGATCATAGCAGTCGTTGCCGTCATCGTTATTGTTGCGGCCGGAGCATGGCTTGCTCTCGGACACAACAATAACAATGGAGACGACACAGTTACAATCACCATCGCGGGATCGACGACCGTCGCACCCATCATGATGGCTGTCGAAGAGGTTTACGAAAAAGAAAACAACGTCGATCTCCAGATCACGGCAAACGGATCCGGAGCAGGCGCATCTGCGGCGATCAACGGAACGGCAGACATCGGAATGCTTTCCCGTGACCTTAAGGCCTCGGAAGTCGAAAGCGGTCTTGTTTCGACCACGATCGGACTTGACGGTATTGCGGTCATCATCAACAGCAACGTGACCGGAGTCACCAACCTTACGGTCGAACAGCTTGCAAAGATCTACAGCGGAGAGATCACCAACTGGAGCGAGGTCGGAGGAAACAACCTTAAGATCAGCGTCATCAGCAGAGAGGACGGATCCGGAACCCGTGACGGTTTCGAGTCCGCTATGGTGAAGGTCGACAGCAATTTCGAGATCCTCACAGAGAAGATCGAAGTTGCAAGCACCAACGCGGTCATCAGCTCCGTTGACAGAACATCCGGTTCCATCGGATACATCAGCGTCGGATACACCTCAAAGATCGGAAGCAACACCGTACTCCTCGAGGTAAACGGCGTCGAAGCGACAGCAGAGAACGTCGTCAACGGAACATACGCTATCCAGAGAGACCTCATCCTTGCAACCAAAGGCGAGCCTACCGGAGAGGTCGCAGACCTAATCAACTGGATCCTCAGCGATGCCGGACAGGCCCTCGTAGAAGAGAAAGGATACGTTCCCCTCAGCTGAGGTCTTTAAATGACAAACACTCGGGATGGATTCGCAACAAAAAAGAGGTTCAACACCGACGTGATCTCACGTTACGCCCTTATGGCAGTTGCCTCTTTGACCGTCCTGATCCTTTTCTTTATTATCCTTTTCATTGTTTACAACTCAACAGATGCGATAGCCGATGTAGGATTATGGGAATTCCTGACCGGAACTGTCTGGAAACCGTCTGCGGATGCATACGGTGCTGTCCCGGTTATCGTAGGTACTATCCTGGTAACAGCAGGATCGGTCGCAATAGCGGTCCCCATAGGGGTCGGTGCGGCCATTTACATTTCAGAAGTATCATCTGAACGCGCAAGAAGGATACTGAAACCCGCCGTAGAACTGTTTGCGGGTATTCCTTCGGTCGTTTACGGATTCTTCGGATTAGTTGTGATGATACCGTTCCTGAGCGGGATCTTCTCGGAACAGATGCCTACCGGATTCGCATGGATCACGGGATCGCTCCTGTTGGGGATCATGGCCCTGCCTACGATCATCTCGGTATCCGAAGATTCGCTCAAAGCGGTTCCGCGTTCATACAGGGAAGCATCGTTGGCCATGGGTGCCACAAAATGGGAGACGACAAAGAAGATCGTCGTCCCCGCAGCAGTCTCCGGAATATCCGCGGCCGTCATACTCGGTATCGGAAGGGCCATAGGAGAGACAATGGCCGTCATGATGGTCACCGGAAACGCGGCGATCATCCCGGAACCTCTGTGGAACATATTCTCATACATCAGGACTATCACGGCATCCCTCGCACTTGAGATGCCAGAAGTGGTTGTCGGGAGTACACACTACTCTGCATTGTTCGTACTGGCACTGTTCCTTATGATAATGGTATTGGCGATCAACCTGATAGCCGGATATGTTGTGAAAAGGACCAAGATGAAGTTCGAGGGAAACGTCAGCGAAGGACGCTTCTCCGATCTTCTGAAAAAGGAAAAGATCAGAGACATCAAGACCGCAGCAGGTCTTGCGATAATATTCTTAATAGTACTCTTGGCAGCGACGCTGTTCGTAGATCTTACGATGTCGGCAGTGATCGCTCTTGCCGCAGTCATAATGTACAAAGTATTGGCGGCAGGACTGTCCAAACTGTCCAGAAAGACGATAGAGAAGCTAGCCCACCTGAGCCTGCTGGCTATAATCCTTCTGGTCATCGGCATGCTTGTCGTTATAATTGGCGACATAGTCATAAACGCCCTCCCTTCCCTCAACCTGGAATTCATCACCGAATACCCGAAGAACATGGGAACCGAAGGCGGAATATTCCCCGCGATAGTGGGAACCCTCGAACTCGTGGCCGGAACGGCATTGATCGCTCTCCCCATCGGAATATTCTCCGGAGCATATCTGGCGGAATACGCCGTGAGCGGAAAGACGACATCGCTGATCAGACATGCGATAGACGTGCTTAACGGAACACCTTCTATCGTGTTCGGTCTGTTCGGTATGACCGCTTTGGTCATATTCTTCGGATTCGGATACTCGCTGATCGCGGGATGTATCTCACTGGCACTGATGATAATGCCCGTCATAATAAGAACGACGGAGGAGGCCGTCAGAAGCGTACCCCATGAATTGAGGGAAGCGTCCAGGGCAATGGGCGCCAACAAGTGGCAGACGACCGTGAAGATCGTCCTTCCGGCGGCATTCGGAGGTATCATGACCGGTTCCATCTTGGGACTGGGACGTGCGGCCGGAGAGACCGCTCCGATCATGTTCACCGCCGTGGTGCTCATGCAGTCATCCCTGTCGGATTCGATATTCGACCCCGTCATGGCGCTTCCTTACCACCTGTATTATCTGGCAACAGAGGGAACTGCCGACCCTTCGATGCAGTACGCAACAGCACTGGTGCTTCTGGTCATCGTGCTTTCGATGTTCATACTGGCATCCGTGATCAGAGAACGCAGCAACAAGAAGAACAAATGGTGATCAGAATGAATGAAATAATATTGGACATCAAGGACGTCAATCTCTGGTATGGGGAGAAACAGGCCCTGTTCGATGTCAGCATGCCCGTGGAGAGCAACAGGATCACTGCATTGATCGGACCTTCCGGATGCGGTAAATCCACCCTCCTTAGGAGCATGAACAGAATGAACGACCTGGTGTCCGGATGCAGGATCGAAGGGAAGATGGAGTTCCGCGGGAACGACATCTACGACCCCAGCAACGACGTGAACTCGATCAGGAAGAAGATCGGAATGATCTTCCAGAGACCGAACCCGTTCCCCATGTCCATACGCGACAACATCACGTACGGACCGAAGATCCACGGCATCACGGACAAGAAGGAATTGAATGAGATCGTAGAGAGGACCCTGCAGCAGGCGGCCCTTTGGGACGAGGTGGGAGACAGGCTCGACAAATCGGCTCTGGCACTGTCCGGAGGACAACAGCAGAGACTGTGCATCGCAAGGGCACTTTCCACCAACCCGGAGATCATCCTCATGGATGAACCGACCTCTGCTTTGGACCCTATAGCGACCTCGAAGATCGAAGACCTCGCATGCGAACTGCAGAAAGACTACACAGTGGTCATCGTCACACACAACATGCAGCAGGCCTCCAGGATAAGCGACAAAACTGGGTTCATGTACCTCGGAAAGATGATCGAATTCGACGATACGGAGAAGATCTTCAACAAACCGAAGGAAGAGACCACCGAGAGATACATCACGGGAAGGTTCGGATGATAATATGAAGAAATTCGAAGAAGATATGAGAAAGGTCGTCAACAACACCTGCGACATGGGCAGTCTTGCCGTATCGCTCCTGAAGGACAGCGTATCTGCCCTGACAGACGACGATACAGAGAAAGCACAGTCCGTGATAGACAGATTCGACCGCATAACGTACTACGACGGTCTGATAGAAGAGGATGCCATAAGGATCCTGACACTCTATCAGCCCACCGCAATAGATATCCGGACGTTATCGACGATACTCAAATCGATAACATACATGGAAAGGACCGCGAAGAACTGCAAGAACACGGCGAAAGCGGAGCTCATACTCCATGAGACCAAACATAACCAGATCCCCGAGATCGAAGAGATGGGAAGGATAGCGATCGAGATGATCGAGATCTCTGTGAACGGTTTCAGGAACAAGAGCGTCGAAGGCTTTGACAGACTGAGAACATTGGATGACAGGCTGGACGCCCTCAGAAACTCCAGTCTTGCGGACGGTGTCGCGTTCATAGAGAAGGACCCTCAGGAGACCGCTTCGTACCTACAGAGCATAACGGTGTCGAGATATCTGGAAAGGATCGGAGATCAGGCGTGTAAGATCGCGGAAAAGGTCACCTACATGGTCTGCGGAAAGCATGTGGAGATAGATACCTGAGTGTGTCTATATATTCAATAAACAAACTATATATTTAGGAGATGCAGTCCGATGATCGTGGAAATAAGAAAGATCCAGATCACCGGCGGCTCCTCTTTCATGGTGACGCTTCCCAAGGATTGGGCAGAATCTGCCGGTATCAAAAAGAACGACCCCGTCTCCCTGGAACCCCAGCCGGACGGCAGTTTGCTGATAAGCACGGGTAAACAGACCGACGGTCCGAAGAGCGTCAAGACCATCAAGGCATGCGATGACCAGCTGTTCCTATACAGACAGTTGATCGGAGCGTATATCTCGGGTCACAGGGAGATCGAAATCGTCTCCGAATCGAGACTTTCCGGTTCAATTACCGAGACCGTCTCCAATTTCACCCAGACCGCCATAGGCCTGGAGATCGTCGAAGAAAGCGAGAAGCAAATCCTCGTCAAAGACCTGATGGACCACACGAAGATGATCCCCAGGAAGAGCATCGAAAGGATGAAGGTCCTGGTAAGCAGCATGCTGAAAGATACTCTGTCGTTCGAAGGGGATGTGTCCGTACTATCTAACATGGATCAGAGGGATACGGAGGTGGACAGGATCAACTGGCTGGTATCCAGACAGGTGAACATCTACCTCAGGGACCTGTCCATGTGCAGAAAGATGGAGATTGCACCGTACGAGATAGCGGGATACCGTATCGCATGCAGGACCATGGAGAGGATAGGAGATCACGCCGTCACCATTGCGAAGAACATCGTCAAACTCAGCAACGAGAACAAGGTCCCGAAGGACCGTGCCGTCGATGCGGTCTGCGGAGACATAATAATGCTCTTCGAGAACTCCCTCGACAGCCTTCTGAAGAAGGATATGGTCCGTGCAGAAGAATGCATAGAACTCAGCGGAAAGACCGTCGACTCTGTGAAAAAAGTATTCAAGAAGACGGAGACCGACCCCGATATCGCATCGCCGATCAGTACGATCGCGGCAAGTGCCAGAAGGATCACGGAATACTGCGCGGACATCTCGGAGCATACGATAAACGTCGGAATGGAATGATCATTTCCGGGAGGCCTCTGCAGCCTCCTTCTTTTCTTTTCCTTTACGAAAAATAGTCTACATGTCGACTGAATTTCGATTCTAATCGATCTGCGTGATAACGACGAAATCGCAATGAGAAAATTGTTTCGAAACGGGAATCGTCTTGTAATCAGAGGTCGGGGATTCGAATTCCTCAGGTGGCTCCAATATCTTTATATACAATGAGCGTCAGAGCTTATAAAGAACCACTTATTTTTTCGGTTTTTCGAATTTCGTAAAAAACGACGATGCCCCCAAAATGCCCCCGAATGCCCCCGA
>JBAYAO010000077.1:0-6346 GCA_041669745.1 Candidatus Methanomethylophilaceae archaeon
AGTACCTTTTTGCATTCATATTCAGGGAGCGTATCCTTCCCGTGCGCGGGAAGTATCCCAAGCATCCTTTTGGCACCCACAAGAAGGTCCGCATCATCTATGGATCGTCTGGCGGCCAGGGTCATCCCCTCCGGATCGCCCATCCCTACACCGACAAGTGTGATCCTCCTTCTTTTTCTGTTTATGCTGACGTTGTAAGCGGCCGCGATCTCCAAAAGGGTCTCATCCATGGTCAGTCCGTTCTCTTCTTCCGGGCGTCCTATGATGATGACCTTGGCACCCACCTCTGCAGCGGCCGCGATCTTCTCCTCGAATCCTCCCGGCTCTCCGGAATCCTTCGTTACGAGATATTTGGCATTCACATGTCTCATCATGGAGACGTTCATCTCCAGGCTGAACGGACCCTGCATGCACATCAGGTGTTCACCGACAAGACCGATCTTCGAGCAGGCCTCCATCGATGACGGCAGCGACAGCACTCTCGCGAATATCCTATCTCTGTAATCCTCCAATTCCGTGAATCTGAAGATCTCCTTACTTCCGGTGGTGACAAGTACGTTACCATCGGTATCCCTGAGATAGTTCACGGCAGATGCAACATCCGGTACGGAGACCGCATCGTCGAACGTGTCTGTGCCCTTCGCTCTGGAAACACGCAGATATCTTGTTCCCGTTGCCGTGCATGCGCTCTTGATCTTTTCCTTGATCTTGACAGCATAGGGATGTGTGGCATCGATCACCATGGAACATCTGGAACGTATGAATTCGATGAGCTGCTCAAGGTCCATCCTTTCGTGCAGTACCGTTATGTTCCCAGTCTCCCGTATGCACTGTCTTCCGTATTCTGTGGCCGCGCTCACATAGATGTCAACGTTACATCCCTCCAGATATTCTGCAAGCTGTTTTCCTTCCGTGGTGCCTGCGAATATCAGAACGCCCTTCTTATGGCTCATGTCTCATCACTTGTGAAATCCAATACGTAATCGTCACGTGCAATGGCAACCGTAACGCCGTGTCCTATGGTTTTCTTCCTTACCAAATGTCCGTTTCTGGATGCGAGCACTGCAGCTCTTTCGCATACGCAATCCACGTTCGTGACATTTTTGACCATCTCCGATGACGAATAATCGGAACCGGGTAGCGAATTCAGCTCAGAAGAGGTGAAGGTGACCATAGGCACGGTGAGCATCTCACTGAACTCCTTCAGTCCGGGTTCTTCTTTTTTCAGGTCTATACTGGCTACGGTTCTGATACTGTCTATCGAGATATCCTCTTCGGACAGCACTTTCTCTACGATCTCCGAGATCATCTCCTTAGGGATGCCCTTTCTGCAGCCGATGCCGAGAACATGGCATTTCGGTATCAATCTGAGTGTTCTGGTAAAAGGCGAACTTTTTCCTGCCGCAGATACGAGAATGCCGACCTCTCCGGAATGTTCGAGCGCTATACCTTCCGGAACGGGCCCGCAAATCGGGAATTCGGATACGAGGCCGACTGTTCTACCGTCAAGCAACCTGGATGAGACATCCTTAACGACCGACAGATTTGCGATATGGATGTCATGTTCCGCGGCATAGGTGTCCACGGAGAATATGTTGTTTATGTCCGTCGCCGTTGTTATCACTGGAACCGCGCCGATTCCGGAAGCGATTCTTCGGGTCAGTTTGTTCGACCCACCGATATGACCTGCTATCAGTGAGATGACGAACCGTCCCTTCTCATCGACGGAGACTATCGCGGGATCGGTGCTCTTGCTCTTGATGAAGGGAGCGATCATCCTGACAGCGATACCGGTGGCACCGACGATCACGATGGCATCTGAAATATCAAACACAGACCCCATCCAGTTCTTCAATGAACAGTTAACGTTCTCCAAACCGACGGGATCCGATGACGTCTTGGAATAAAGTGTGCATTCGTCATCTTTGAGAACATCAGAGATGCGGATCGCCAGTCTGCATCCCGCGGTTGTGAATGCCAATATCCTTACATTCATCAGGATCCCTGCTCCTTCAGCATACGGATGAGTTCGGGAGACCTGTCACTCATTCCCAGGAGTCCGTACTTGGATGAGAAGACGACCACACCGATCACCATCTCGTCATTCACACGATGATTCATATATGCTGTCATTTTCTTCACGATGAGTTGCATAACGGGTTCTATCATACGGACCTCGGAAAGGACATCTAGCGCATCATCCGTGGTGGTGCAGTTCATGATCCTCCTTCCAGTCTCCGCGTCCCCACCGGCGCTTATGAGGTTGGCAGTGATTATCTCCATCCTTGAATCACCGTTCTTCGAGTGGGTGTTCATGATCCCGCCCGCGATCTTCACGAGTTTGCCGAGATTTCCGACTAGAAGTAATCCTTCGACATGTAGCTCAGAGGCATGATCGAGCATCTCGCCGACGAAGTTGCTGCATTTTATCGCGGATTCGGGATCAAGACCGTCGATATTCTCGGAGAAATCCTTTCCGTAGTTACCTGGTACGACAAGCAATACCCTGTCCCCGGATGCAACATGCACATCCATTTCCTTGCGTATGGTCTCCACTATCGCGTATTCGCTCATAGGCTCCACGATTCCGCTGGTTCCCAGTATCGATATACCGCCCATTATGCCCAGGCGCGGATTGAATGTCTTTTCGGATACCTTCTCTCCCTCGGGAACGGAGATCAGGACATCCATTCCGCCGGTGTATCCTTCCGAGGAGCATGCGTCCCTGACACATTCGGTTATCATTTCTCGGGGAATATGATTGATGGCGGCGTTCCCCACCGGCTGATCCAAACCGTTCTTAGTGACTCTTCCGATGCCTATGCCGCCGTCGATGTTATACGTACCGTCGTCACGAAATCTGACTTCGGAATATACGAGGAGACCATGTGTGGCATCCACATCGTCACCGCCGTCTTTTCTTACGGCACAGCGGACGGATCCCTTGTCGATGGCAATATCTTCGACGGCAAGACGTAGTGGCGTGCCGTTCGGGGTGGTTATTTCGATCTCTTTCATTGGGATCCCCGAGAGTAGCATCATCGCTGCTGCTTTGGATGCGGCAGCGGCGCACGAGCCGGTGGTATAACCGCATCTCAGGATCTTTTTATTAACCGTAACGTGTCCGCATCCATTGAACGTCAATGTATCACCAGTCTTTTCCTTCAGATTGTTATCGTCTCCGGGGTAGACGATCCGATTATTTAGATGGATATATATGCCAAGTTATAATAATTGGTTATGTATCATACCTTCGACCACGGGTATATCATGTCTGGAAAATTGTATGGGATAGGTGTCGGACCGGGCGACTCTGAACTTCTGACCCTAAAGGCCAAAAGACTTTTGGACGGGTGCGGAACGATAGCATACCCTGTGAAGAAACCAGGCGAGAAGAGCATAGCGCTTGAGATCATAAGATCGGTGATAGACCTCGATCGGAAGGATATACTGGAGCTTTGGTTTCGTATGGACCCCTCGGATGAAATACGTGCTGGGTATCGCAGGGAAGCTGTCAAAATGATAACGGATGTCCTGGACAGAGGCGAAGATGTATGCATGGTGACTCTCGGGGATGTATCTATCTTCAGTACGTACATGCGCATCAACGATGCGGTGGAAGAGATGGGCTACGAGACCGAGGTGGTTCCGGGGATCCCGTCCTTCTGTGGTGGTGCAGCAGCGGCGAAGATGCCGTTGATGATCGGCAATGAAGGATTGGCGATAGTACCGTCTGCAGAAGAGAATACCATTTTGGATGCAGCATTGGACGGCTTTGAGAACATAGTGGTGATGAAAGCCTACGATTCGATCGAAAAGCTGGTCAAGCTGATGGAAGAAAAAGGCATAGACCCTCTGTGCGGAACGGTGATAAGCTGCATCGGAATGGAGAATGAGTACATCGGACCGCTGGATGTCAACAGGGAATATGGATACTTCACCACCGTGGTCATCAAGAAATGATATGAGGAGATTGAGAGATGATATCTATTATTGGTGCAGGTCCCGGAGATCCGGATTTGATAACCGTTAAGGGAAAGAAATTGATCGACGATGCAGACGTGATCGTCTATGCAGGTTCATTGGTGAATCCGATGGTTCTTTCCGGAGCGAAGAAAAGTGCGAAGATCTACAACAGTGCGGAGATGGACCTTGATGCGGTGATAGACGTTATGAGCACAGCCGAGAAGAAAGGGCTCAAGGTGGTCCGTGTACATACCGGAGATCCTGCTATATATGGTGCCCACAGAGAACAGATAGACCGTCTGGAGGACATGGGGATCGAGTGTGAGGTCATCCCGGGAGTGAGCTCTTTCCTAGCCGCTGCGGCCGTTCTGAAGAAGGAGTACACACTGCCGAATGTGAGTCAGACGGTGATCTTGACAAGGATGGAAGGACGTACTCCGATGCCGCAAAAGGAAAAGCTGGAGGATCTGGCAAGACACAATGCGACGATGATAATATTCCTGAGCGTGGGATTCATGGATGAGATGGTGACATCCCTCGTCGCTGGGGGATATTCGCCGGATACACCCGTGGCGGTCGTCTACAAAGCGACGTGGCCCGATCAGAAGATCGTGACGGGAACGTTGGTCGATATAGCTGAAAAGGTCAAGACCGAGAAGATCAAGAAGACGGCACTGACGATCGTCGGAAGATTCCTGGGTGACGAGTACGACCTTTCCAAACTCTATGACAAGAATTTCACGACCGGGTTCAGACAGGGTACGGAGAGGTGACGGTATGTACGGAAAACTATACGTTGTGGGTTTCGGCCCCGGATCCAAGGGGGATATGACCTTCCGCGCGGCAAAAGCCATTGAAGACGTCGATGTCGTCACAGGATACACGACGTACGTCAACATACTGAGGGAGTTATTCCCGGACAAGGTCTACAAGGCCACGGGGATGATGAAAGAGAAGGACCGTTGCAGGATGGCGATCGAGGATGCGATGAACGGAAGATCCGTGGCGATGGTCAGCAGCGGAGACTCCGGGATATACGGAATGGCGGGAATAATATACCAGCTGGTGGAAGAGATGGGCGCGGATATCGAAGTGGAGGTCATTCCAGGTATCACGGCGGCGTCAGCAGCGTCAGCGATCCTCGGTGCGCCGTTGATGCATGATCTCTCGATGATAAGCCTATCGGACCTCATGACGCCCATAGAGACGATAATGAAGAGGGTGGACTGTGCGGGTCAAAGCGACATGGTGATCTGCCTCTACAATCCCAAGAGCAAGGGAAGATTGCATAATCTCTCCAAGGCAGCGGATGTACTTCTGCGATACAGATCGCCCGATACACCCGTCGGCATCGTGAGAAATGCCGGAAGGGCAGATCAAAACAAGACGATCACGACCCTGGGCTCTTTGAAGGATGCGGACGTGGATATGCTCTGCACGGTCATAATAGGAAACTCGCAGACATATGTGGCAGGTGGTCGTATGATAACGCCGAGAGGCTATCCGATAGGAGGTGAGTGATTTGACGAAATATGTTAGACCGCAAGATATAGAGAAGCGCAGCATGGAGATCATCACCAGCGAGCTCAACGGCAGGACATGGCCGGAGCCAGAGTTCTCGATAATAAAAAGATGTATACACACATCGGCCGATTTCGATTATGCGGATAATCTTAAGTTCTCGGATAATGCGGCCATGATAGGGGTCGAGGTCATCAGGGCGGGCGCACACATAGTGACAGACACCAAAATGGCCGCCGCCGGCATAAACAAGAACAGACTCAGGGAATTCGGCGGTGAGGTCCACTGTTTCATCAGCGATGAGGATGTGATAGCCGAAGCGAAGGAGAAAGGATGTACGAGGGCGACCGTATGCATGGAAAGAGGTGCGGACCTGTCCGTACCGACGATATTCGCCATCGGCAATGCGCCGACGGCCCTGGTCCATCTGAGTCAGTTGATATCCGAAGGAAAAGTGAGACCGAAGCTGATCATCGGTGCACCCGTCGGTTTCGTCAATGTCGTGGAGGCCAAGGAGATGATTATGGATGCGGGGATTCCATACATCGTAGCTTCGGGGCGTAAAGGCGGAAGCAATATCGTTGCCTCCATCTGCAATGCCATGTTGTATTATCAGCAGAGGGACAGGTTCTGATATCGTAACTTCGTCGACATGAAAATATCAAAGTGCCATAAGCGCTGTAAAACAGTGGCGGAACTGGAAATTCCGCCGCTATCTTGGCAGGACAGGATGAAACTACAGGGTCGGAAACATCATTCTTCAGGGACCGACCGGACTCATTCCATGTCATAAGGGAATGTTCGGCGGTATGTTACAGCGGATACGGTATATCGTAAAGACTAAATTCTTTGCAAATTC
>JBAYAO010000078.1:0-6340 GCA_041669745.1 Candidatus Methanomethylophilaceae archaeon
CGGGATATAGCGCAGGGAAAGGAATCGGAGATCGACGGTCTGATATTCGAAGTGGTCCGTGCGGGCAAAAGGTACGGGCTGTCCATGCCGATGTATGAGAAGGTAGCAAAAAGATTCGGTTTCTCGGTCCTATGATGTTTTTTTTACACTGCGGTCATTGCAGACATCTTGGGTAAGTGCGGTGCCATGGGTTTTTTCGTAAACAGGGATCAGAGGATGGACAGCAAGGTCGGGATAATCAGACAACCCGTGAGATGGACCCTGCTGACATCTGCATAGATAGGAAGAAAGCCCATTATCGTCGATACCGTTAGGATGATCAATCCGAAAGGCCCCGTCATCAAGGACACAAGTGAAATCATCAGAACGATACTGAATCTGTTGACATCGGCGATGTCCATCCTTGAGACCAGTGACGACATAATATTTCCCGAGAATACCGTCAGCTTATAACCGAGAAGGGCCGCTATCGCAACACTGAACAGCAGCAGCAGAAAAGGACCATTCATGAAACCGACGACACTGTCACCGAGTATATCTTCGATGACAAGCATCGTACCGGATCTTCCCTTTCCTGATACGGATATGGTGACTAGCATCATCACCGCAGATGCCGTCCCGATCGATGCGACCATGGAGATGAAGCCCTTCGGTTCCCTTTCGGGAGTAACGGTGTCAGAGACGATCGCACCAGCCGTTGCGGTTATGCCCGGAAACCATCCGGTGATGCAACCCGTCATAACGCCTTTGAGTCCCGGTACCGGACCGATCGGGTATATTTCGCCATCGGTCTGTTCTGTCGTTTCGGTCCTTTTCAAAGACTGCAGCAGGGCAGGCATTCCGAAGAGTCCGGTGAGGAGCGGAAAAAGAATGTTCCCGTAACCGAACGGACCATTGCAGGGTATATCCGCGTTCATACAAAAATATCCGAGAAAACCGGATAGAAGTACGGTTGTCAACGCCCAAACGCCTTTTCCTATGTCCGATTCGCTGAAGACCATCATCAGCAGTACGATCGAGAGGACCGCAACGGTCAGGTCGTCCAGATATCCTCCGAGTCCTATGACCAGAAGGTATTGCATCGGAATCGCGATCGCTATGGATGCACAGGCGCCCACGGTGCTGCCTATGGCAGCGGACCTAACTGCGACCATGCCCTTGCCTTCAGAAAACAATCTGTGGCCGGGAAGCATGCTCAGGACATCGTCCGGATCCGGCGCGCCGATGAAAACGGAAGGAACGAAATCAACGAAGGAATGGACGACGGATGCCGACATCACGCAGGAGGCGACACACACAGGGACACAATCAGAAGGGATGAAGATTGAAAGGAGTCTCTCCAAACTCGGATAGAAGGTCATCATCAATGCGGCCAATGTGTTGACATGGATCCCGGGAACAAGACCGGAGAGGGTGCCTATGAAGGCGCCTGCGATACTCATGTACACTACGAAGAGTATTATTTCCGTTTCCACGAACGGACACGTTCAAAGACGGGAATAAAGGGGCGAAGCTACAGTTAGTCGAGATATACGACCCGGTCATCAACGATGTTAACCTTCAGAAGGGATTTGATCCTGATCCCGAATTCCTTTTCCAGGTCGGTCTTTCTTTCGGTTTTCTCGAATACCACGATGATGTCGACGATCCTGCATCCTATCGTGTCCCTGAGAGCGTCGATCATCGCACGTATCGTTCCGCCGGTGCTCAGGACATCGTCGATTATCACGATACGGTCTCCTTTTTTCAGACCGTTGATGAACATCCTGGTATTGGAATAGCCGGTGCACTGTGCGATATCGATCTCTCCCGGAAGGTCATACTTTCTCTTTCTGATGACGTTGTACGGAATGCCCAATCTGAGCGAGACCGGAACGACCAGATGTATCCCCATCGCCTCCGGGGTGATTATGTAATCACAATCGAAATCACCGATTCTGAGTATCTCGTCGGTCACCTCCCGCAGCAATTCAGGATCCATGAAAGGAATACCGTCCGTTACCGGATGTATGAAATAATGATAATCGCCAACAGCGATCACGCGGCATTGAGATACGCTCTCTTTCAGTTTCTCAAGCATTTGGGGCATCCTCGGCTGTATCGCGTTTCAGGTTCGAATCCTGTCGTACAGACACATACGGCCCGTGAATATCTTTACCTCATTCTTATACTGTCGCACCTTCGAAGCGTTTACGCACACCTTTTATAAGGATGAAACATAACCCGGGACGATACAATGGACCTCGAACAGCGATATGCCCTGGTAACAAGGAATACGGAAGAACTGGTGACGGACGGGGAGCTTAGAACGTTGCTCACAAGCGGATCTCAGCCTTCGGCGTATATCGGGTTCGAGCCGTCCGGTCTGGTACACATAGGGTGGGCGTTGGTCACCGCCAAGATACGCGATCTCTGTGATGCAGGTTTCAAAGTGATAGTATTCTGGGCGGATTGGCATGCCTACATCAACGATAAACTGGGCGGGGACATCGAGAACATACGCACATGTGCCAGATACATGGAGGATTGTTTCAGGGCGCTAGGAGTCCCCGAGGACAGGGTGGAGTTCAGATACGCATCGGAGATTCTGGACAGCATAGACTACTGGGAGAAGGTCCTCAAGGTAGCGAAGGTCACTTCGCTCTCGAGGGTGAAGAGGGCGATGACGATAATGGGACGCTCAGAGGACGAGGCCGAGGTGGATTCTTCGAAACTGTTCTATCCCATTCTACAGGTCACGGACATCTTCTGTATGGACGTGGACCTCGCCTATGCTGGATTGGACCAGAGGCGCGCGCACATGCTCGCGAGGGATGCCGCGGAAAAATTGGGATGGAAGAAGCCGATCGCACTGCACACGCCTCTTCTTCCCGGACTCAGCGGCGGAGACAGGATGAACCCTGCCGCTTCGAAGATGTCCAAAAGCAATCCTGACAGCAGCATAAACATCCACGATACACCGGACGACATCAGAAGGAAGATGGGTAAGGCGTTCTGTCCGATGGAAGCGGAAGAGGCAGATACCAATCCCGTCCTAATGATATGCAAACATGTCCTGTTCCCCTCTCTCGGAGTTCTGCAGATAGACCGTCCCGAGAAGTTCGGTGGACAGATATCGTTCGGAAGCTACGAGGAGCTCACAGACGTGTATTTTGCGGGGAAGCTGCATCCGATGGATCTCAAAAAAGGTGTGGCCGAAGGATTGATAAGATATCTTGAACCGGTCGATGCCTACTTTGCGAAGAGTCCGAAGAATCTGGATGATATGCGTGGGATATTGAAGGAATTGGGGAAGATCTGAGTCTCAATCCACTTCCTTCGGCAGACTGTTCGCTTTTATTTTTCTGAATTCCGCCATCGTCCTCTGCATGCATATGTGCAGCATGGCCTCGACGTCGCCTGTACCGGAGAGACCAGCGGCGCCGTCGTGACCTCCGCCGTCCGTTACGGTCTCGGAGCTGACACATTTCATTATCTCACCCAGGCTGATGCCTCTGCGTATCATCTCCTGTGTCGCTCTGGCACTCATACGGAACTCATCATCCCTCTGCGAACCTACGAAGACGACGTCGGCACCTGCGGCGAGAAGGGCCTTGCAGCCCGAAGCCTCGAAACTCCCGCCGTGGGAGACGGCGACGATCATGTCGCTCACGCGATCGAACTTGGACCGTTCGATGCATTTCATGACGGATACGCGTTCGGACATGCTCGTGGCGGCCTTGGTGAGTTCCATGGCCTCATCCATGCCTATGCCGATTGCATCCATCACGTATGCGAAATCCCTGAGTAGCGTAGAATTGGCGAATTGGAAATGGCCGCTGTCGGTGAGCATCCCTCCCAGAAGGGCGAGGCCGACATCTTTTGTGATATCGATGTTCTCCGATCTCATCAGGTCCAGAACTACCTCGGTGCAGGCGACCTTCGTGTCATCGCACAGCAGATGCATGCGGCTCCATTTCCCGGTGGTCCCGTGATGATCGATTATGACGCTACCATCGGGGACTTTCACATCTCCTGGCTTGAATTGTTCGGGCGACGATGTGTCAACGACGACAACGAGTTCATACTCGGAGACGTCGCATTCCGAAAGGACATCGAAACCCATCTTCTCCGACACGAGTCTGGATACGCGGTCTATGCCGCCCGGGGCGTAGATGTCTGCGGGTGGGAAGCATCTTGAGACCGCATAAGCCGAGCCTACGGCATCCATATCCGCGTTCCCGTGGACGAGGATGACCTTCCTTCTGTCCCTGAGCTTATCTGCCGTGGACCTGAGCATATACGTACTCATGACGAGGGCATATAATGTTGTTTCTGCGTTCAGTTGCCTTCGTATGCAACCAGGGATTCTACCGGATAGTCCTTCAGCTTATCCCTTCCGTGAAGTCCCTTCAGTTCTATCACGAAGCAGATCTTCACGACCTTGCCTCCGAGCTCTTCGATCATCTTTGCCGTCGCTTCGGTCGTTCCGCCTGTGGCTATCAGATCATCTATGATGACGACCTTCTGTCCCGGTCTTATGGAATCCTTGTGCATCTCGAGTGTCGCCGTTCCGTATTCCAGAGCGTACTCCTCAGAGATGCACTCTCTTGGAAGTTTCCCTTTTTTACGAACGGCGATGAATCCTTTGTTGAATCTGTACGCGATCGGTGCACCGAAGATGAACCCTCTTGATTCGGAGCCGGCGACCAGGTCGAAATCCAGATCATTCAGCATCTCGGCTATGCCGTCCAGGGCAAGTTTGAATCCGTCAGGGTCTTTTATGATTGTCGTGACATCTCTGAATATTATGCCCTTCTTAGGAAAATCCGGTATGTCTGTAACATAGTCTGCGATGCTCTTCATTGTGAGTCCTCTGCCCCTCATGGTATCGGATGGTATTATTGCTTTTGCAGCCTGACCTCGACAGAAGATTTTGATTTCGGAAGAATTTGACAGTTGAGCATCCGCTACAAAGTAGGGGGTTTCAGGTGTTCGATTTAGCATTGTGTTGGCAGTCCAAGGGGGCTTTCAGCTCGGAGACCCGGAAACGACCATCATCCCTGAGGACGCGTGAGTTCAAAGGCTCGAAATCGGAATGGATGCGCCTGACAGCCTGCTTCCTGTCGTAGATGTACGTAACTGTCAAATTCTGCAACGAATCGATGATGAATCTTGTAGAACTCTTCCTTAGTCCGGCATCTCATATCATATCATGGACACGATTACCTGGGCCAGGAAACACAACAGAAGCGTGCCTTTCACACTGTATTCCGACCTATCGATTTTATGGACCATCGGCCACCGACATGTATGAGTCCGGCGGACTCACCACGAGATCCAACCGTACCCCGATTTCAAAGTAAGATGACATTTCGTTGTGTGTATTTTCAGATGTCACGGACATTCCGATCTCTTCAGGGATTTCTGTTTTTCTTAACTGTCTCGGATAAAATATTTATTCGAATGTCATCGACTTTTCACTCTTTTTCTCTTTCTCGTACATCTTACGCATCAAATATGATATCGGGATGCCCAGGATGTATATGTACAGCGATTGGTCCCAATTCAGTACCAGGGATGTAAAAATTATCACCAGGGACAAAGCGGTCAGTGCGGCCGGTACCCTGCACCTCATACTCATGTCGCTTGGGTCCACATCCTCTCTTATGATGTCCGGCTTGTATGAGTACATCACCATCGTAGTGGAAAGTAGACCGAGCATGAAGTTAAGGGCCGCAAATATTGCGACGGGCAAAGACGAGTCTCCGTATTCGAACAATATGTCCATGGATGCGGGGACCAAAGCCACAAAGAACAGTGATGCCAGACACAGAAATATCATTGTTTCATCTACATGTTTTACCCTATTGAACGATATGTGGTTGGATATCCAGAAACGTATCAGGACCAGGAATACTATGGCATAGTCAAGAATTCCTATGAAAAGTGTGTCCAGTTCTTTATTCAGAGGGATGTTCGGGTCTATCGTGATATTCAGAACAGCCAAGGTCAACACTATTGCGTACACGCCATCGGATAGGGCCTCTATCCTGTGTTTTGGAAGGTGATCTATATCGGACATCCTAACGGGTATGCAGGGCGAGAAATAATAGCTTTTCTGGACATATGCCTCCATGGATTGTGCGTAAACATGTATGGGTCGCGTCGGGGAAGTGAATTCAAGTCGCATCCGTTCATGTAGATCCCTCCAGAGTGCTGATGAAGGCAGACAAAGCCCCGGTGTTCAAGAGGTTCCGTTTCGATTTTCCCCTTATAGACGTCATGCCGGTCGGAACCATATCGTTGTGACTGCCAACTTTTGAAGTATATATCGCACATGACACGATTCATTCTTACG
>JBAYAO010000079.1:0-6256 GCA_041669745.1 Candidatus Methanomethylophilaceae archaeon
CGGGATTCTTCGTGAAGTTCTTCAACAAGTTATATCACAAGACCGGGTTCATCGATTGGATGTACTCCGGGGAGCGGATGTCCAATTACCTCGGAGAGGAACAGCCCCTTGATCACGGTCAGTGGATCAATGGTCGTTGAACGGCCACGGATCTCGTCTTGTCACCACAGACATACGTTGCAAGCGGTTGCGGCAGCGACATTCGTCATGTATCCCGAAACTGGGTCGAATATCAGGACTGAAAATCCTGTTGATTTTCATATAACCGACGGACATTTTAACACCACTTACGGCTTCATTCCTCTGGATTCTATTGCAAGGAAATTTCGCAGAACGACAAGGTGCACCTCAACCGTAATAAACCCCGCGTCCTTTCACGAGAGCCATGAGTTCGATCGCGTGGGCATGCATAGTCGTTGCCGGACTGCTGGAACCCTGTTGGGTCATCAGCATGGAGAGATCGGAAAGATTCAGAAGGATTCCTTGGACAATTGCCACATGCGTGCTCCTGTTCCTCAGTCTGTTCTTCCTGTCACTGGCTATGCAGGAGCTCGGTCCGGGCACATCATATGCGATCTGGACCGGGATCGGCGCGATCGGAACACTGATCGCGGGAATAGTCCTGTTCAAAGAACCCGTCACCTGGCTTCGCATCCTCTTCATCCTGATGATCGTCGTGGGAATAGTGGGCATCAACCTCACCGCGACAGGGGGTCTCCTTTGTGAATTCTAAAGATACGAATTGGATCTACATAGTTGTCGCAGGGATGTTCGAGGTGATCTGGGCCGTCGCTATGGGACTCTCCGACGGATTCGCGAAGATCCAGTACGATGCCGTTGTCGTGATCGGTTTGCTGATAAGCATGGTCCTGCTTTCGAAGGCCATCGATGGTGGCCTTCCCGTGGGTACCGCCTATGCCGTATGGACCGGCATAGGTGCGGTCGGTACATTGGCCGCGAGCGTTCTGATGGATGTCGAGACGGTCACGACGCTGCGCGCAATGTTCGTATTCCTGATCATAGTCGGGATCGTAGGTCTTCAGATGTCGTCAGGTACAAAAAATCCAGAATGATTAATACCGTTGAAAACACATCGCGGTCACATGACCTTCAAAGTAGGAGACACTGCACCGGATTTCACACTCCCGTCGACCGATAAAGACGTTTTCAATCTCTACAAGGAATTGGAGACTGGCCCCGTACTCCTGAATTTCTATGTCGGCGATTTCGGGATCAACTGCGCCACATACATGATGAAATTCATCGAATCGTATGATTCCATCACAAGTCTTGGAGTGAGACTGGTCCCTATAAACTCGGACAGTCTGGACAGTCACAGGAACTGGAAGGAACGCATGGGTTCACCCTTCGAATACCTATACGACAAGGATAAGACCGTAAGCAAGGAGTTCGGCGCGATAGTCGGACCCGGCCATATGGTCTCCGGCTTCACCAACCGTGAGTTCTATCTCATAGGCACCGACAGGAAGATTAGGTACATCTGGAAAGCAGATGTTCCGAAGACGCTTCCCGTATTCGATGATGTGCTCAACGGAATAAAGTCGGGTCTGGCACTTGAGCTTTAAATCCTGTCTTCAAGTATTGCCTCGGATACGTTGAGTGTCGCGGAGGACCTGTCGAATTCGACTTTGGATTCCGTTATCCTCAGCCTTTTCCCGTACATCGGGGAATCCAATGTCATCGATTCAAACTCCCCGCCCTCTCCGAGGATGCTTATCCCGAACTTTTTTCTGATTTCCGCCAGCTCTTCCTTGCACTCAGTGTCAAGATGTCTTCCCAGCCATCTCTTGTCGAGACCTTCGGCGAACACACCGACTATTACCGCATCGATGCCGGAATCAACCATTTCGTCATAGACGAGATCCTGATCCTTCCTCCACAGCGGAGATATGACCTTCAGATCGAGGTCACCGCATATGAGGTTTATACGGTCCCACTGATAGTCGGACCATACCGCACCTGTGATCACCCCCTCTACGTCCAGACCTTTCAGGACCTCTCTCAATGACGAAAGATCCCCGTCCTCCGTGCCGTCACTCGAGATGGAGATCAATGGGATGCCCATCGACTCAGCCATGAGCGGAACGATGTTCAGATTTGGGGTATGGAATATCCAGGAGGCCTTGTCGGTCGGCACGATATTGATCAGATACGGTATCTCATGACCCGTCTGCTCCGCCAGGTACAATGCAAAGGCCGAATCCTTCCCTCCGGAATACAATGCCGCCAATCTCATATCCGTGTGAATGGCGACGATTAATTTAATCCCTTACCACGCGATACGTCCTGTCATGCGTATCGATGAGATGACAACAGAAGAATTCCGCAGAGCGATGACATCGGACACGACGGTGATCCTGCCGCTCGGCGCGACAGAAGCACACGGTGTCCACCTCCCCCTTGGCACGGACACGTACCAACCGGAGTATATCGCAATGGAAGTCGCGAAAAGAATGGACAACGTCCTCGTTGCACCGACCATGCCGTACGGTCAGCATTCTTCGACCAGGAATATGGCAGGAACGGTCTCACTGACCTTCGATACCCTCAGATCCTTCATAAAAGACATCCTTTTATCGTTGATCGCGAACGGAGCAAAGAGGATCGTCATAATCAGCGGCCATGCGGGCACATCGCATATCTGCGCCGTCACGGAAGGATGCAGGGAGATCGTGGCCGACAAGGATGTCCAGATTATGTTCTTCTCCGACTATTTCATTGCTGAGGAACATGAAAAATGCAGATCACTCAAAAATGACGGCCATGCGGGTATGCTGGAGACGTCGCGTATGATGGACATCAGACCAGACCTGGTAAACGATATGCGTCCGATTGGCACATACAAAGAGCATGGTTTTCTCGTCCTCAGAGACGGAAGCAGATGTTTTCCTGACGGAATGGCCGGAAACACCACCGACTCATCCGCAGAGTTCGGAAACGAGATAAATAGGTTTATTATCGATTCGATAATCAGGATGATCGGGAGCGACTTCGAATGAGCGAGCTCAATCTGAAGAAGATAGTTGCGGAATATGCGGTGGACAATTACGTCGAGGACGGCATGAACGTCGGTCTTGGCACCGGCTCGACGGCATATTACGCCATCAAGAGGATCGGAGAACTGGTGAGCAAGGGATTCGAGCTTACATGTGTTGCAACGTCCATACAGAGCGAGACCTTGGCAAGGGAGTGTGGGATCAGAATCGTGGACCTCGATGACATCTCCCATCTGGATCTGACCATCGACGGAGCCGACGAGGTGGATCAGAAGATGCAGTTGATCAAAGGTCTCGGTGGCGCGCTGCTGAGAGAGAAGATAGTCGCCGCCGCCTCATTCAAGGAAGTCATCGTCGCCGATGAATCGAAGAAGGTTGAGACCTTGGGGAAGAGAACACCGCTTCCCGTTGAGGTACTTAGATTCGGACACAGCAAGACCAAATTCGCCTTAGAGAAGCAGGGCTGCAAAGCGACTCTGAGGATGAAGGGAGGAGAACCCTTCATCACTGACGGCGGCAACTACATATATGACTGCAAATTCGAATCAATAGAAAATCCCTTCTTCCTGGAATCAAGACTCGATATCATCCCCGGAGTGATAGAATGCGGTTTGTTCCTGAACACCGCCACGACCGTATTGATATCCACGTCTGACGGCAATGTGGAAAGACTCGGAGAATGAACCCCCCATTGTAATAATATAGGAGGATGTCCGAAGTGATGTTTTTTATATCACCTCGATATTAAGCAAATCCCATCCACTTAACAAGGTGAATTATAATGAAGATGCCCAGAACGATTCAGACCTACTGTCCTTACTGCAAGACCCATACGGCACATGATGTCGAAAGGGTCAAGAAGAAGAAGGCCAGTGAACTCAAATGGGGTCAGAGGAGATTCAGAAGAGTAACCGCCGGTTACGGAGGATTCCCCAGGCCTAAGCCGGAAGGAAGAGAGAAGCCCACGAAAAGGGTGAACATCAGATACAGATGCACCAAATGCAAGAAAGCACACCTCTCTGCATGCATAAGGGCCAAGAAGTTCGAACTCACGGAGTGATTCAAATGGTCAACGATTTCATCAAAATCAAATGTGCCGACTGCGGCAATGAACAGATAACCTTCAGAAAAGCGGCAACCCCAGTCACCTGTCACGTTTGCGGTGCCACTCTCGTCAAGCCTCAGGGCGGTGTCGGCGAGATAAAGGGCGAAGTACTCGAGGTAGTCGGCTGATGTCGCGTGCCAGAAGCTTTCCCGAGAACGGAGAACTCGTAGTCTGCACCGTAACAAGTGTCAAGGGCTTCGGTGCCTTCGTCACGCTTGACGAGTACGACAACAAAGAGGGTTTCGTCCATGTGAGGGACGTTGCGACTGGCTGGGTAAAGTACATCAGAGATTTCATCAGAGAAGGACAGAAGATTGTCTGTAAGGTTCTGGGCGTAGATTCATCAAAGGGTCACATAGACCTTTCTTTAAAATCCGTTAATGAGCATCAGAAGAGAGAGAAGATCCAACAGTGGAAGAACGAGAAGAAGGCTGACAAGCTCATCGAGATCGTTGCTGAAAGACTGTCTGTCTCGATCGATGTGGCTTACGAACAGTTCGGCAATGAAATGCTGAGATCGTACGAAACGCTGTACAGCGCATTCGAGAACATCGCCGCCTCACCGGACGAGCTCCGTGAGGAGTACAATGGTGACTGGGTGGAGGTCTTCATCGGAGTTGCCACCGAGAATGTCACACCGCCTTTCGTTCAGATCGACGGTGTCTTGGAAATGAGATCAGGCAGCCCCAACGGCATCGATATCATCAGGACCGCACTCATCAGCGGCCTTGATGCCGTCGAAGAGGACGAGACAGTCGATATCACATGCATAGGTTCCCCGAAATACAGGATAGTCGTGACCGCCGACGAATACAAGACAGCGGAGGACATCATGAAAAGGGTGTCCACGACGGCCATAGACTCGCTTGTGAAGGCGGGCGGTGAAGCTGCTCTCAGGCGCGAGAGCAGGTGAGGTAAACCCGTATGAGATCCTCACTGAGGAAGTGTCCTGTTTGCGGCCTTTATTCCACCAAAACTAAATGTAATTGCGGTACATCTACCATAACATCGCAACCTCCCAGATTTTCGCCGGAAGACAGATACGGCGATTACAGAAGGAAGAGCATTGTTGAGGAGTATGGAGAGAATGGCAAATACCACGATTAAGTATATCTCGAAACCTGTCCTTAGAAGACCTATACTAATAGAGGGATTGCCAGGAATCGGCAATGTCGGCAAGATCACGGCAGACTTCCTTGCATCATCGTTGAAGGCCGAGAAATTCGCCTCGATATACTCCGAACATTTTCCACCCCAAGTCATGTTGGATGACGAATGCGTCGTACATATGGCATGCAACGACCTGTATTTCGCACAGAACGTGGGAAAGAACAAGGTCGATGTCGTATTCCTGCTCGGAGAATATCAGGGTACCACGGCGAACGGACAGTACGTCCTGTGCAAGGACCTCATGGATGAGGTGTTCCTGAGGATGGATGTCTCCGTGATCTATACACTGGGTGGTTACGGGACCGGCCTGATGGCCGATAAACCGCGTACATTCGGCGCGGTCACGAAGAGCAGCATGAAGACCTTCCTCGAAGAGAACGGCGTGTTCTTCTCCCCGGGAGAACCAGGTGCAGGCATACTGGGTGCCAGCGGTCTGCTGCTCGGCATGGGCGACATCAACGATATCGATGCCGCATGCCTGATGGGCGAGACATCCGGTTACTTCGTGGACCATAAGAGCGCTATAGCCTTACTTACAGTACTGGAATCCATATTGGGACTCGATCTGGACAAGAGCGACCTCGAATTGAAATCACATCAGATAGACGAGCTCACCGCCAAGGTCAAAGAATACGAAGTGAACCAGAAGAAAGAGAATCTCGGTTACATAGGCTGAATCTCCGATACCTCGTATCGATGTGCATCCGCATCGATTCCGATCCTGCCGGCCTACATATAAAAATGATTGTGCCAGACGGTTCTTATCTCATCCTTTGACTGCTGCTGGAAGACGATTGTCCGTAAGTATTCTGACTCATTTCGCTCATTTAATGTGATAATGCTTATATATGGTATCCCTAATCATGTCCTGTCCTCACTTAGCTTAGCCTGGCTAGAGCGGCTGACTGTAGAATTGTTTCCGGTATCACCGGTGCAGCCGCTGAAATCAGCAGATCCCCTGTTC
>JBAYAO010000080.1:0-6108 GCA_041669745.1 Candidatus Methanomethylophilaceae archaeon
AAAGGGCGGGACAATGAGTTCCGACACCGAAAGGTGAAGGTAATCTCGAAACCCGTCCGTAGTTCGGATTGAGGGTTGTAACTCACCCTCATGAAGCTGGATTCCGTAGTAATCGCGAATCAAAAACTCGCGGTGAATATGCCCCTGCTCCTTGCACACACCGCCCGTCAAACCACCCGAGTTGGGTTTCAGTGAGGCTGCCTCTTTCTGGGGTTGTCGAACTGAGATTTAGCAAGGAGGGTTAAGTCGTAACAAGGTATCTGTAGGGGAACCTGCAGATGGATCACCTCCTACGCAGGGTGGGGTTTATCCCCACCCTTAAAAAAAACAAGCGTAACTATAATTGCAAGGAAGTCTCGAATGAGTACTTCCCGCAGTTCCTTGGCAGCTTGCCATGCACTAAAGATAGCATCGAACGTCATACATCATCATTCTTACCGTTGTTTACTCGGAACGAAGTGGATTTTTTTTAGAAATTGTCGAATCATAACAGTTTTTTTCGTCTCAGTATGAACATGCCGATGACGCATACGGCGATCGAAAAGATCATAATATAGATGAATGCGAATTCATCGTACATCAGGGGCAGGATCACGTTCATTCCGTATATGCCGGAGATGATCATCGGTATGGACAGTATGACGGTGATCGACGTGAGCCACTTCATGACGGAGTTGAGCTTTTTGTTCATCACTGCGATGAGCAGCTCTCTAGTGCTGTCGATGACCTCACGGTAGACCGTGGCCATTTCAATGGCCTGTTCGTTCTCGATCATAACATCGTACAATAGGTCGAGGTTGGCCTTGTCGTTGCTCTTCTCTATGTATCTGTCCATCTTGTCCAGTACCACATTGCAGGCTCTGAGGGATGTTATGAAGTAGACGGAGCTCAGTTCCAGCTGATGCAGCTCTGTTATGTCCGTGTCCTCCATCGAACCATTGATCCTGGCCTCGATCTTCTTGCATCGAGCGTTTATCTTCCTGAGGAATTGCTGATATTCCAACGAGATGCCGTAGAGGATCTTCAGAATGAAATCGACCCTGTCATCCAACGTAACGTTCGGTACAGAACGGTCTGATAATTTTTCGACTATGGACGATTCCATCTGACAGACGGTCACCATGGCTCTGTCTGAGTTTATTATTGCCAAAGGTATCGTGTCATATGTCGATATCCCGTCTTTGACGTTTTCGTAGGGGATATCTACCAGAAGGAGCGTGCCATTCTCCAGGATCTCGAATCTCGAACCCTCTTCTCTGTCGAGTGAGGCGCTGACATCCGTCACATCCACATTGAATGTCCTGGCGACCAGTGAGATCTCATCAGCTGTAGGTTTGGTAAGTCTTACCCAGACGTTATCGGAGATATCATCCACAGGTACGATCCTACCGTTGATGGTTTTGAAGGACCTCATCATCGCCGTATCAACGTATTTGTGGTATTTATTAACAGAGGAGAAGAGGAGTAGTCCCGTCCGGATTCGAACCGGAGTCGCTGGCTCCAAAGGCCGGCATGATTGACCTCTACACTACGGGACTGTCATCCGTGGAATCGAATTCAGTTATTTAACATTCTGGGATGCGATTCGTGTCATGCACTTCGCTCAGGTACGAAAATATCATATGTACAGACACAGCGGCACGGATCCCATCTCGTTCGGCATATAACGTACATTCATATTTTCTCACGGGATCTCAACGTTTTTCCCAGCAGATGGGTGGATGCGCATCCCGTGATCTCCACGTCTATGAAGGTACCGAGGGGGATGCTCTCCTCTATGCCCACAGGACGATAGTACTCCGTCCTGGCGATAACAGTTCCGGGTTTTCCGAGTTCTGTGACAAGCGCCCGGAACGTCTTTCCTATCAATCTTTCATTTCTGGCGTACTCGGTTTCCGTCTTTATTCTCGTGAGTTCTGTGGAGCGCTCCTTGCTGATGCGTCCGTGAACCTCATCCTTCATCGCTGCTGCGTCTGTCCCGGGACGTGCGGAGAAGCGTGTTATGTTCACAGTATCGGCGTTCAATGTCCTTATGAGGCCGATACTTTTCAGGTGGTCCCTATCTGATTCGCCGGGAAATCCGGTGATCATGTCAGTTGCGATACTCATGTCAGGGTAGATTTCTCTGGCACGATTCACGATGCCCATGAAGCGATCGACCGTGTAGTGCCTTCGCATATTGTCGAGAACGGAGTTGCTGCCGCTTTGCACGGGTATGTGTAGGAATTTGTAGACCCTGTGATCATCCATGGCGTTCAATAGATCGTCGAGTATCGGATCCAAGTAGTTGGGGTTCATCATCCCTATCCTTATGCGGTAATCTCCGGCGAACTCAAGCATCTTCCTCAGGAGCACCGCAAGATCCGTACCTGTGTCACGGCCGTAACAGGCGGTATCCTGTGCCGTCAGAAGGACCTCTTTTGCGCCGGAATCGATCATCTTCTTGAACCGTGATAAAAGTTCATCCTCCGGATAGCTTCTGAGTTTACCCCTGGCGAAGCGTGTTATACAGTACGAACAACTGCCGAGACATCCCTGGGCGATTGGCAGTATGGCCGATATACCTTCCTCGACGGGAACAATCGGGTCGGAACATCCGTATGTGCTTTCCATCTTTCCCATGAAAAGATCGTATTCGTCGGGAGGTATGATCAGGGATTCGGGCAGACGCACCGTTATCCTGTTCCTCTGGACCTTGGCCATGCAGCCAGTCACGACAACGTCCTTCCCGGCCCTTTTGAGTTCGCCCATCCGACGGATCATCTTCTTCTCTGTGGTATCGACCACAGTGCATGTGTTCAGAATCACGATGTCCGCGTCATCGATGGAGTCCACCTCCAAATGGCCCATGGAATTCATCCTCTGCGAAAGCTGCCTGCCCTCACCGAAATTCATCGTGCATCCGTAGGATTCCACGAAGTATCTCATACTACCTCAGTGCGTAGTGTTTTCCTGTGTGATGGAGGCGAATGCCGTCTTAGCCGAGATCTTGACTATCTTGGCGTGAACGGTAGATCCCTTCACCGTACCTGGCACTATGACAAGATATTCTGCGAACTTACCTACGCCGTCTCCTTTTTTGCCGACATCGCTTATCAAAACTTCCACGATATCACCCTCTTTCAGGGATTTGGCGTTATCGTTCTTTATGCACTTCCTGACATTCACGGGTCTGTGCGCACCGCACGCCTCGCATTCTATGATGAGCGTCCTTCCTTCCTTGTTCATCTTTGTATCGGGACGTCCGCATTCGGAACAGATGACGAAAGTATCCGTGTAGGACTGGATCTTCTCTGAGATCTGTACGGGACTGATCTTCGCTTTTAGGACCACTCTGCGGCCTTCCAGATTTCCCGGCGTGCCCAATTCTCTCAGGAGGAACTGCAGGACGTGTTGTGGGTCTCTCCTAAGGGCGTCGGTGATGTCGATGAAATTCTTTATCACTGTGGTCTTTCCCTCCTGGAATATCTCCATATCAGGAATTACGAACCTCTCGTGGAACTCTCCCACCTCGGGAAGATTCTCCTTTGCTCTGTCGAGCAATGCAAAATAATCGTCATCGGCCTTCATGTCTGTGCCTCATTTTCTGGCTATGTTCCGATGTCTTATAAAGGTTTCATACGGTGAAAATGGTCTCACTTTACGATCGGGTGTCCAAGTATCGTACGGTTCACGGGATGCAAGGATTTTAATCGTTTAATTTTCTCCCCCGGAACATGAAACCCTGTTTTTCCCAGAGGACGTCGGACACGATGGAGTCATTCATCATGAAGTTGATCGCTGTGGCGAATAAGCCAGGGATGATCTCCTTTGCTACCGGTCTTCCAGATAAGCGTCTCTTCGATGTCAAAGGGATAGAGAAGGCGGCTGTGGAGGTCATGGAGAGCGAAGAGGCCGGCGACGCACTTCAGTACGGTGTGACAGAAGGTCTTCCATCCCTGCGAAAGAAGATCGCGGACAGGTGCAGGAAGACGATGAACATAGATACGGGTATCGAGAACGTTTTCATAACGAACGGTTCTCAGGAATGTTTCGACAATCTGGGCAAGATGTTCATCGACGGTGGAGACAGGATGATAGTCGAGAACCCGTGCTATCTTGGTGCGTTGCAGTCGTATTCAGTGTATGCGCCGAAGTATATAGGCGTGGATCTAAACGCGGACGGACCGGACATCGACCAGTTCGCCGCGGCACTCAAAGAAAAACCGAAACTGTTCTACGGCATACCCAATTTCCAGAACCCTTCCGGCACATGTTACTCGGAAGAATCCAGAAGGCAGGTAGCCGAAATGCTGTCCGATTCAGAGACCCTCATGATCGAAGATGATGCGTACGGTGAGCTGGGATACGACGGAAGGGCCGGAAGAGCGATAAGATCGATGTCGGACAACGTCGTTCTCACCGGTTCGTATTCGAAGATAATATCCCCGGGGATGAGGATAGGATGGATGATAATCCCCGACTGGATGATAGAGCGGTCGAAGGTATCCTTGGAGGCGGGCTGTCTGCATGCGGGTTCCTTCTCGCAGAGGATCATGGACCGTTTCCTAGATGACAACGATCTAGACACCTACCTCGGACCGATCCGTGCCGAATACAAAAGGAAGAAGGACCTATTCGTGGACCTGATGGAAGACGGTCTCCCGGATACGATGTCGTGGAATGACCCGACAGGCGGTATATTCATATGGCTCCTGACGCCCGACGGCACCGATGCGATGCGGCTCTACGATGCGGCTCTGAGCAAGAAACTCGTCATCATGCCGGGACATCCGTTCCACGTTAGGAACGGAAGGAACACGATACGTCTGAATTTCGCCACGGCCGACGATGAGGATATCAAAAGAGGGATGGAGATCCTCTCGAAAGTCTGCAGAGATATGTTCTAATCGTCCATCAGGAAATCGATGAAGTTCATTATCCTTATACCGTCGAGGTCGTTGTACTTCTCGTCGTCTGCGGTGATTATAGTCTTGTGGCGTCCGTTGACGGATATCAGCAGGTCGATCTCGTCATCGGTGATATCATCGGTGAGAGAGGCGGCGACCTGGAAGTATTCCGTGTCGTTGTTCCTCTTTGCGACGAAGTCTATCTCGGTGCCTCTGTAGGATCCCACCATCACAGTGTAGTCTCTTCGCAGCAATTCCATCAGGACCACGTTCTCTAGCATCCTTTGTGCATCGCCTTCCCCGTATCCCACGGATGCGGATCTCAGACCCACGTCTGTGAGATAGTATTTGGAATTGGTCTTCATTTCCTGTCTGGCCCTGAGATCGTACCTTGGGATGCGGATTATGAGATGCGTTTCCTCCAATG
Organism: Candidatus Methanomethylophilaceae archaeon; assembly: GCA_041669745.1. Lineage (GTDB taxonomy): Archaea > Thermoplasmatota > Thermoplasmata > Methanomassiliicoccales > Methanomethylophilaceae > JBAZDV01. The sequence continues at coordinate 5,317 of JBAYAO010000080.1, forward strand.
CCACCAGATAGGAATCCACTGCCTTCTGGTTTTTTAGATTCAGATTGCTGGCTATGTTGGCGGGGGACATCAGGGAACAGCAGTTTTCCATCACATATCCCATAACGCGGTACATGACGTCGAAATTTCGGATCTCGTTCCACGGCATGACCTCCCGGACCAGTATCGAACACTGGATGCCAGTAAGCAATTCGTTCACCGTCTCCGGTTCCATGTTAGTCCTGACTGCCGGCAGAGAACCCACTCTGATATAATCCCCATATCTGGATCTCATCGATTCGTATGAGATGTCGCAGGGGTTCAGTTCTACGAATTCCCTGAAGGACAGCGGCAGCATCTTTACGGTGTACGTTCCGGTCATCATGTCCGGAGCGAATCTGTTGGTATTGGAACATGTCAGATACAGGTCTGCATCCAGATTGTTCCGTATCCATTCTATGCTCTGTTCCCAGTTCCTGATCATCACGATGTCGTCCAGAAAGATGTACATGCGCCCCCCGGAGTCGTTTCTCTCTAGGAAAGAGCACAATTCGGAATGTTCCCTGACCGCACAGGGATGATCGAGATCCAGATAGACGATGTCCTCGTTCCTAACACCTGCTGAGCGTAGAGATATGATGAATTGTTTCACCAGTGTGGATTTTCCGCATCCTTTTATCCCCGAAATCACTTTTATCAGTTCCCTGTGATCCCTCAACCCGTTCAATTCATCCATGTATCTTTTTCTGAGGATCAGTTTTCTCATCGTGCGAAGTACGAGATTGAGTTATAAGTCAGTTTTGTTTTAAAAAG
>JBAYAO010000081.1:0-5735 GCA_041669745.1 Candidatus Methanomethylophilaceae archaeon
ACGTTGATCCGGACCTCTGTCTCATGGACCAGGGGATACTGTGTCTCGGACCGGCAACGGTTGGCGGATGCGGTGCCAAATGCACCAGGGTAGGTCAGCCCTGCCGTGGATGCTACGGCCCCACGAAGATCGTCTCGGAACAGGGAGCCTCTATGTTCACAGCGGTCTCATCGCTGTTCCCGGTGCTCGACGACGATCCGAACTGTGGTGAGGATGAGATCATAGACATAATGTCCAGCGTCAAGGACCCGCTCGGGTACTTCTACGCATTCACCATGTCGAAGGCTCTGATCAGAGGTAAGGTTAAAGAAGGAGGTCAGTGAAATGGCTGGACCTATCATTTGGGATGAGAAAAAGAAAGTAGATTCCAAGAGGATCCTCATCGACCCGATCACTCGTCTCGAGGGACACGGCAAGATCGAGATCTTCCTTGATGACAACGGCAATGTCGAGAACGCCTATTGGCAGGTTCCCGAACTGAGGGGCTTTGAGAGATTCTGCATAGGAAGGAAGGTAACAGAGCTCAATCAGATCACTGCGAGACTCTGCGGTGTATGTCCCGGTGCGCATCATCTCGCTTCAACGAAAGCGATCGACGGATGCTACAACACCAAACCGACAGACACGGCCTTCCGTCTCAGGGACCTGTTCTACGACGCGCACTTCATGCACAGCCATATTGCGCATTTCTACGCATTGGCGGCACCCGATTTCGTTCTCGGTCCCGGTTCACCGGCGGCCAACAGGACGGTCCTCGGTGTAGTGGGGGCTGTAGGACTCGAACTCGGAGGAGCAGTCCTCAGGGCCCGTTCGAGGGCACAGAAGATACAGGCGATCATCGGCGGTAAGGCTACACACCCTGTAATGGGAGTTCCCGGCGGGGTCTCGACTGCGGTAACCAAGGAACAGCAGCGCGAGATCATCAGCTATGCCGAAGCGCTCGTCGAGTTCGCGAAGACATCGATGGATGTGTTCAACAGTGTCGTCCTCGGGAACAAGGAGTACGTTGACATAATCGCCAACCCGGACCTGTACTATCAGGAGACCTATCACATGGGACTCGTAGGGAAGGACAATGCCCTTGAGTTCCACGACGGAAAGGTAAGGGTCGTCGACCAGCAGGGAAAGGAGTTCGTAAAGTACGATCCGTACGACTATCTGGACAATATCGCCGAGGCAGTCGAACCGTGGTCATATGAGAAGTTCCCCTACCTCAAGAAGGTCGGATACAAGGGAATGCGCTCCGGACCGGATTCGGGTCTGTATCGTGCAAGCCCGCTGTCCAGGATCAATGCGTGTGACTGCATCAGTACGCCTGTGGCACAGGAAGAGCTCGAAAGATTCCGCGGATTCTTCAGAGATGCGGGTGTCAAGGGACCGGTTCAGTTCACGCTTGCGACGCACTGGGCGAGGATCATAGAACTGATCTACTCTGCGGAGCACTGTCTCGAGAACGCACAGAACCCCGATCTGACCAACAGCGACATAAAACAGAAGGACATAGTTCCAGGCGGACGCGGCGTAGGCTGCGTGGAGGCTCCGAGAGGTACCCTTACGCACGACTACACCTGTGACGAGGACGGAATAGTCACATCATGTAACATGGTTGTCGGAACCACCAACAACAACGGTCCCATCAATGTCGATGTTGCCAATGTCGCAAAGGCCCTGATCCACAATTTCGAGGTATCCCCGGGATTGCTGAACATGGTCGAGATGGCATTCAGGGCGTACGATCCGTGCAATTCATGTGCGACCCACAGTCTGCCCGGGCAGATGCCTCTGACGGCTGTCATAAGGAATCACGACGGTACCTTGTACGACACGGTCACGCGTGACTAAACGGTTTCAGGGGGCATCGCCCCCAATATTTCATTTTCAAAGAGGCGAGCATCAATAATGTCGGCGTCTCGAGTTCATATAAACGGAAGGGCGATCGGCATACTGTCGGCCATGCTGGGAACAGTGGCGGTGTTCTGCGTATTCACCGCATGGGTCACCATCGATCCGGAAGGTGTTACATATACAGGCTGGGAGATCTTTCGAAAAGGTTCTGCGGGTTTCTATGAGCATGACGTTCCGATCTACATAATGATATGTGGAGTGGCAGCGGCATTCCTGGGGATATCGGAGTCACTGAGTAAAGGTCCGGGACGGATACTCGGTCTTTTGGTGATAACATGCGGTGCGGTGATCATGATATCTCCAAGTGTCTTCTACTATGATAATTTCGTAAGGGATCTGATGTATCAGTGGGATTGGACGAAGATTGTGGATACATACGAGGCGCGTTCAGGCATCATAATTACGGAGATAACCGGGATCGCTCTGGCTGTATTAGGTGCCGTCCAGGTGCAGATGCACGGAAAAGATTAGGTTCAGGGTCTCTTCTCTTCTCTGTATCTTTTTCCCTTGATCATCAGATCGGACCTTTTTCCCAAATTCACACCATCCAACAGATATATGCACGAATTGGGAAGATCAAGGGTTCCGCTGTTCATCATCGGTCCGAGAAATTTCTCATCGAACACATTCACGGGTGAACCGCCCAGTATCCTGTTGAAGGCCGGCATTATTATGAATGATTTAGGGCAAGGATCAAATTTACCGTTATTCGGGATAAAATCACCTTTTACCCAGCAAGGTTCCGTCATCTGCTTGCCTATACCGTCCTTGAACATCACCGAAGGATGGTTATGTGCCATCACCAACATCTTGGACCCCATAACTATTTCCGACGGCCAGGTGTGTCCGTGTATGTATCCGACACCGTCGAGCACCATGCCGGACGCAGGTCTTATTTTCACCCTCGACGGGAGGAATTCTTCGATGTTGGTATCGTGGTTCCCTCTGACGATATCGATGATATCGAATCGTTCCAACAGACTTTCAAAGAAATCCGGAATCTCCCTGTACTCCTGTTTCGACGATCCCGGAACGGAATCCTTCACATCCCCAAGCACTATGAGACGGTTGCAGTCCCTCCCTGATTCGATGATACAGTCGAGCATATCCTTCGTTCTGGAGACGACGTGAAAGCCCTTCTTCATAAGGTGGGATTCGATGCCTATATGCAAGTCTGCGATCACCAGGGAATCGTCGACCCTGAGTGCAGGCACGGAGTATATCGGTTGAATGTCCATCCTGTCACCTGATATGATCCTTCAGCACCCGACCGATGTCGTCTATGAGATCGGGTGCGGTCATACCGTATGAGAATTCTTCGAATGCTTTCTCTCCCGCCTTCCCGCATATATAAGTACCGACGCATCCGGAATCGAAAGGGTCCATGCCTTTGGCAAGAAGGCCGGCTATTATTCCGGCCAGGGCATCTCCGGTGCCGCCGACGGTCATTGCAGACGTCCCGGAGATGTTCTTCCTGGTACGTTCACCATCGGTCACGACATCGGTGGCACCCTTCAGAACGATCACGGCCTTGTTCTTCAGGGCAAAATCGGCGATCATCTCTTCGTCGCCGGTACACCCCAGAAGTTTCCTCATCTCCATACGATGCGGGGTGAATACGACTGGCATCTGAAAGTCGATCTTTGCGGAGCCTATCGCATTGATGCCGTCCGCATCGATGACCATCGGTCTTTTACATTTTTCAACGAAATTCCTGACAGCGTTCCTGGTGTCTTCATCCGTTCCCAATCCGGGGCCGATAAGCACGGCATCCGTCTCGTTTGAAAGTTCCAGCAGATGCGGGACATCTTCTTTCGACAGTATTTCTCCCGGAAGTTTATGCATTATGAAAGAAGGTGACATCGATGCGATCGGTATGAAACAGGATTCAGGCGTTGCTATCCTGACGAGGTCATCGCCTACGCGCAAGGCAGCCATTGCTGCCATCGCAGGTGCGCCGACATAAGGACCGCCGCCGATTACAAGTAGTCTGCCGTTCTGACCTTTGTGTCCGTTTCTATCGGGGATGGGATATCTGAGCATATCTCCAGGACCTATGAAGGTCATCGCATCATCGGGTATGCCGATGTCTGCGATGATGATGGAGCCGCAATTATCCGGGGTCATGCCCTCTTTGACATCGTGGAAGGTGACTGTGATATTCGGTTTTATACAGGTATCCGTTCCGAATCCCGAAGGTACATCGCATGCTATCACGATCTTTTTCGATCCGTTCACGGCATCTATGTATCCGAGGTAGGGCTCTTTCGGTGTTCCGATGATCCCGGTTCCCAATACACAGTCCACTATGATATCGTAATCAGTCAGATCGATATCCTCGAACCGTACAGTTTTTTCCGAAAGCTTGGCATATTGTCTCTTGGCAGCAGGGGATTTGGGTTCGGACAGTATCGCTACGGTGAAGGGAACATCCGTAAGTGCATTCGCTGCAGAGAATCCGTCGCCACCGTTGTTTCCGCTTCCGCAGACGAAGACGATCTTTCTCCCAGAGTATATCTCAAGGATAAGATCGGCCAGGGCTCGTCCTGCATTATCCATCAACGTATCGACGCCGATACCCAAACATTCTGAGTTCGCGTCCAATACCTTGGAGTCCAACAAGGAGATCATGCGCTGTAATCGACCGCGCGATTATAAATACCGTCACTTTGACGGACCGGTGAACGCAATATGTAAATATTGAAAGTACCAAACTAGGATGTGAAGAAAAAAAACGATGCAGCCGTTTTTGTCGTTGTCATCATGATACTGGTCGCATCGGCTGTAGGTGTCATTCACGTAATTGCCAATAACAGTGCCAACAGCGGAAGTATCGAGGGTCGCTGGTATTGCTATACGATAGAGGGGTACGACCCAGAAGGGGATTACTTCTCATGCGAGGGCAATTTGGAGAAGGAGATCATGCTATGGGTTGACGAGGACGTCGATCCGAATCTCTTCTACGGCATATATTCATCCGATGAAGGAACGACCAACATCGCGGGAGCGGTCGTAAACGGTATGGTCGAATGCCAATTCTCGTTGGCAGATTGTAATTACACAATAAGGGGACAGCTCAATTCACGCATGGATGCTGTAGCCATCATCGTAAACATAGAGAACTCTGAGGGTTCGCAGCTTTACTACTGCAACTATCTGAAATACGGCGGAAGAGGCGTACCGATACTTTTCAAGAACGCGGTCATCAGTACGGGGTGGGTCTCTCAATATTCGTCTGCGATCGATTCAGACAACGAGATGAGCGGTGTTTCCGCGGAGTCGTTGGTCATAACCGAATGCAAGGACAAGGTGTTCAAGGGGTTCATGGATCAGAATGACAGGGAAGTGGCGGTCAAGGCCGCATTCATCTACAGTTCCGGCGTATGGCGCGGGCTCATGGTGGACGATTTGGGTGTCCTATGGTATCTCAGGATAGACGACAATACTATGACGGTGACATCGTTCGATACGGATGATGTCATGGCTACGAAATGCATATTCACATCCAACGGTCAGGAGGCGGTAACGTATTCGGCATATTGTTCCGGAACCTGGAGCACCGAAAGTATCACCATACTCTCCAGCGATGGAAAGGTCATCACACATGGGGGGACATGCGATCTGCTGATACGGACGCCACAGAATAGCGATCCGGTGCAGAACAACAACAAGCTCAATCTTGTCTCAGTGACATCCCAATCCGATATGCAGTACAATGACGGGAACGGAGTGGGTGGTATATTGGTGTATCAGGGTCTTATGAATATACGGCTGATAGTCGTAAACGGGGATACGACAAGCAAGATATCGGGCTGGTTCAGTTCTGACGG
>JBAYAO010000082.1:0-5711 GCA_041669745.1 Candidatus Methanomethylophilaceae archaeon
AAGTGGTTGACAGCGTTTATGTGTTCCCGTATACTTGCGTAATACAGTACAGACATAGACGCAGGCGGACTTTACTGCCGGGTTCGAAATGGGACCGGGTGTTTCCCCGCCGCTATGGCCGTCATACCGATACTGGCGATATCTATGAAGTATATAAACATTCATGTTGACGGCAGCGTCGTGATAAAATCTCATCAAAGCAAGATTGCCATTGCAACGGCTATCAGACCGCCGAACAGTCCGGTGATGCAGTTGTTGGTATACTTGCTCACGATACCGCCGTCCTCCAAGGTTGCACCTATCACGCTGTCCGCCATACAGCCTATGACACCTGCGGCCACCGGTATCAGAATAAGATAATCCAGATCGTGGAAGACCACAAGCCAGCCGATCGTCGTTGTCGCGGTCGCTGCCAGAATCGCAACGAGCGTTCCCATCATGGAAACACCGCCGTTAACACCAGGTTCGACCCTTTTGAAAGTCGTAATGAGCCAGACACGCCGATCCTTGATACCGATCTCGCTGGCGGCGGTATCCGCGGCGGCAACCGCGATGGTTCCTATGTATCCTATGCTCATCAGGGAATAGTATCCTTCACCGAGAACGATGTTCGATAACGCGAATATGCAGGATGGGATTCCGACGCCCAGAACGTTCTTGTAGGTCCTTTCGCCGTGCTTACCTTCTTGGAGTCCCCTTTCGATCTTTTTGGAGATCCCCATTTTCGTGATCACAAATCCGATGACCGTGAACAGTATCAGGAGAAGCAACCAATAGATCGAGCCGCATATTCCGACGATCAGACCGATGACTAAGGATGCCGCGGCTCCGGATCGGGTCAGAAGACCCATATAGAGGGCGAGTACCGATAAGACCATCGAAAGGCACACTATCGCCAGCACCGTCACGAGAATGTCCACGTCGGTAGGATAATGTCGGCGGATATAATAGATTGTACAAAAATTCACAATTAACGTAATCTTTCAAGGATCTCCGTCGCATATTTCACTGCCAGACTCTTGTCCGACAGCGGATGGAACATTATGTTTCCCTGAGGATATACGGTCAGTTCGATACCGCTCCAGTCGATGACAAGCATCATGTCGTCCTTGCTTTTCACCGGACCGAGGTCCTTCAATGTCTCGGACGCGAGCTCCAGGTCTATATCCATCATCTCGTGGGAGGCGGCCATCAATGCCTTTCCGCCGCAGAGTCTCGTGACGGTGAACATCATTTTCCGCATACTCCTCTGATCATGACCGCGGCATCGCGATGAAATTCCTGAAGCGTCCCCTCGTTGATTATCAGGATGTCGGAGAGTGCTATGACCTCTGCCAGCCCCCAACCTATCTCTCTGCTGTCGCGGGCGTTGAACTCGTCCGTATTCGACGGAGCGTCATCTCTGGCACGTTTCACCAACCGTACATATCGTGTTCTGGGGGAAGAGTGGATCCCGACTATGGTGACGTCGTCGGTGAGTTCGCGGTAGGCCCGGATCTCATCCATGCTCCTGCATCCGTCCACCAGGAATATATCGCCGTGCATCCTGCACAACGCACGTTTGGCCCATATGTTGAAGCCGTATCTGTCCCTTTCGATGCCTGCGAACTGACCGACGGAGAGCTCCTCGTCCTCATCGGATCTATCCGAATGACACTCCCTGACTATGTCCCCCATCCTGAGGAACGGGATGTTCATTTCCCTGGATACGGAAAGAAATTCCTCTTTGCCGGCGCCAGGCATTCCTGCGATGATGATGAGTTTCATTTTTACAGCAGATTGTCCGATATGTTCGTGAGATATCTGTCACAGTATATGCATCTCAGACGCGGGGGATCGCGGTCGACGACATCGAATTCCGGTTCGACAGGCTCGCCCATATTGGTTATGCAGTTGGGGTTGCTGCATCTTGCGAGTCCGGTGACATGGTCTCCGAGGTTGACCTTGTATTTCTCCGCTACGTAGTAATCCCTGATTATGACGATCGTGGCATCGGGGGCGATGAGGGCTATCTTATCCACCGTCTCCGGATCCAATTCCCTGTCCTCTATCTTGACGATATCCTTCCATCCGATATCTTTCTGTGACTGGACGTGAAGAGCCACGCTGATGGTGGAGTATATGTTGCTCTCGTTCACTCCGATTATCTTCAGGACATTGAGCGCCTGTCCGGATGTTATGTGGTCTATCACGGTTCCGTTCCTGATCGGGGTTATCTTGATCTCTTTCATCACATCTCGCCCCCCATTATGGCGCAGAGCAGAGCCATCCTGACAGGGATGCCGTTGAACGCCTGTTCGAAATACTTCGCATGTTCCGTGGAATCCACTTCCGGGGCGATCTCATCTATCCTGGGCAGTGGATGCATGACTATGAGGTCGCTTTTAGCCTCTCTGAGCATCTCGTTATCGATCCTGTATGTTCCGGCGACCTTGTTGTATTCTGCCGGATCCGGGAATCTCTCCCTCTGGATCCGTGTGACGTAGAGGACATCGGCATCGCCTATGGTCTCTTCGAGCGCAGCGGTCTTCTTGGGAACGCATCCCTTCCTCTTGAGATGGTTCACTATATCGTCCGGCATCTGCAGGGATTCGGGAGCGACGAAGGTGAGCTTGGCGCCGAACATCGTGAGCGCTTCCGTGAGCGAGTGGACGGTCCTTCCGTATTTCAGGTCTCCGACGAGGACTATGTTGAGACCGTCGATGGAGCCTTTCGACCTCTTCATCGTGAATAGGTCCAAAAGGGTCTGCGTGGGATGCGAGCCCGCGCCGTCACCGGCGTTGATGACTGGGTTCTCGGAGAACTTGGCGGCAAGCCTTGCCGCCCCCTCATGCGGATGTCTGAGTACGATGGCATCGCAGTACGCATCCACCATCCGAATGGTATCCGAAAGCGTTTCCCCTTTGGCGATCGACGTCATGGACATCTGCGAAACATCGATGACATCGGCTCCGAGCCTGTGTGCGGCACTCTCGAAGGATAACCTTGTTCTCGTAGAGGGTTCGAAAAACAGATTTCCCAGTATCTTTCCGCTGAGGGGATGTTTCATCTTCTCACCCTTCGCATAGGGGACCATCACCTCGGCCAGATCGAGGATGTACTCGATCTGCTCTCTGGAGAAATCTCTGATGGATACGATGTCCTTGTCGTAAAAATCCACTTTGCTCATGATGGATGTATATGGTACGGAACACGATTTAATTCCTTTGATTGCGGATACGGGGCAACGCTAACATTTATTAGGGCCACGTCTTTCCATTGTACATGCTGGATGTCATTGCACGTTCCCAGAGGGGAAGGGTATGCGAATACAAGAGATCGGAATCCACGGTCGTGACGCCGTTCGTCATGACCACCACACGCGGGACATCCGACGATCCAGTTTTCATTTCTGTCGACGGAAGAGGAAGGACGCTGCACGTAATGGGAACGGAGGTGTTCATAGATGCGGACCTCCTGACGTCGGAGTCCTCGGATATATCCGTCGATCCGAAATTCGAGAAAGGGGTATCCGTTCTGAGATTGCCGATCACTGGCGATGATAAGATTGTCGGCGATACAGAGATCGTCGTCATCGCGAATGCGTTCGAGCTGAGGAAGGATGCGAGAAGGCTCGTCAGCACTATAATCAGGCTGAGGGAATCCGTCGGATACAACGTTCTGATCTGCGCCCCTGGACTTGCGGATCCGTCCAACATGGCGTTGTTGACGTACATGGGCGTGGACATCTTCGACGATTCCGTATCATTCGTCTCGGGAAAGAGAGGCATCAACACGATTCCCGAGGGCGGGATCGTCACCGGCGATGACGTCTCTTCACAGAACGTGGAAGAGATGCACAGGGAATGCGAAAAGATCAGGGATTTCATAAGGGGCGGAAGGCTGAGGGAACTCGTGGATCAGCGTGCGGCATCGTCCTCGTTCTCGGTGGCGGTGCTCAGGATATTCGACCGTGTCGGATACGAATACCAGGAGGAGGCATGTTCCACGGTCGGATGCAGATTCGCCTGCAATACCACGCAGTCCCTACGCAGACCCGAGATACTCCGGTACAGGGAGCGGATGATGGAGGAGTACAGGAGACCCGAGCACAAGCGCATCCTACTGTTGCTGCCCTGTTCCGCGAAAAAGCCGTATCACACATCGAAGACACACAAGAGATTCGCATCGGCCATACATACGGCCGATCACGATACGATCGTTCATGAGGTTATCGTGACATCGCCGTTGGGACTCGTTCCCAGGGAACTGGACGTTTTCTTCCCTGCGAGCTCGTACGACATACCAGTGACGGGCGAATGGAAATGTCAGGAAAAGGAGATGATCCGCGAGATGCTGGCGCATTTCATAGAGATGGGATACGAAAAGGTGATATCGCATCTCGGCGAGGACACGGAGCTCATCGCGGGACTCACGGATGTTACGGAGACATGTGTCGGGGACGTAACGTCACCGGCCTCCCTGACGAAGCTCGATGAAACGCTGAGGGAGGTCACAAAAGGCATGAAGTTCGGTGATTACATGGTCGACAGGAAAGAGACCGTGCGTTCCCTGCTCGGGTACCAGTTCGGGAACAGGATCGCCGATGCCATCATGGACGAGGACACCTTCGCCACGGGCAAGTTCCCCTACTGGAAGATAATGAGAGGCAAGACACAGCTGGGAATGCTCACGGCGGAGAGGGGCATGGTATCGCTTACAATGGAAGGTGCCGAGATACTTTACGAATGCGGGACGTATACCGTCGAGATGGGGGACTTCGATCTAGCGGGGAATCTGTTCGCGGTCGGGGTCGTTGATGCCGATCCGTCCATACGCATAGGGGACGAGGTTGCTGTCGTATGCGACGGGAAAGTGAAGGGCGTCGGTGTTGCGGCCATGTCTGGAAGGGAGATGAAGGAACTCAGAAGAGGCATCGCCGTCAAGATAAGACACAAGGCGAGGTAGCCATTTTCGGATACGCCGCATACGCAGCCAGCATACGTTTTCGATCTTTCGGTTTTCGGGGACCTCCCCCTGTTTTCTTTATATTCAATGTGGGGGATGATATGTTCGAGGACAAGACGGTGCACCCCATAGCACGCTTGGATCCCATCCCTTAGGCGGGAGGAAACCCATCTCACAACTATTTTCACCTCCCGCCGATTCATTTACACCTCAAATGTCCAAGCTGATCGGAGTCCAACACAACTGCAGGTCGTTATCAGAAGGAATCGATATGAGACCGCGGTTCAACGCGCAGTAATTCATCTTACTATATTCCTTTGGAATACTATCGTGAGGATATTTAGAATGGATCTCTTCTATTTTTCTTCACTTTTTCAAGAAAACGGTATTTTTGCATGCAGAAGTCGTTTCCGAGAATATCAGATGTCGGGCAGATCACCAATCATCATGGTCTTCTCGCACTGAACAGTCTTCCGTTTTTCTGCACATGACGGTTTTCCATAGAATGTGTACATGTTCATCCTCACTCACGATTTCCACTCAGACGTTACGATATTTTCCATCTGTCTGTTGTCAAGCGAGAAAAGGTAGAAGGAGTTCGGAACCGTTCGATCGCGCGAATGCGGTATCCAGATAGAATATTGAAGTGCAGTCGCCGGGATTCGAACCCGGGCTAGTAGCTTGGAAGGCTACGATCCTAACCAGCTAGATCACAACTGCCTACTTTCAGATAATTTGCAACACGTATTTAATCATGATGATTG
>JBAYAO010000083.1:0-5581 GCA_041669745.1 Candidatus Methanomethylophilaceae archaeon
ATTCGGAAAACGTTCAGCGAGAAGGGAGATAAGCATACCGCCGCCGCATCCGATATCAAGAATGTTCGAGTAGCAAACGTCAGGAAGATTGGAAAGGGCCCATTCAGTGAGTGCCCTGTGATGGTCATTCATGTCCTTCAGAAGCGTACGTCCCTCTTCTCCCTGTGGATTCTTGAACTGACTGTGATCCCAATCGTCCTTGTGCATGACACGGGATTCACCAGATAGTATTAGAATTGAACGCAGAAATGAAGTTTGGATAAGAGGTTTGATACTTGCGTATGTCAGGGTGTAACAGAATCAGTATCTGCTGCGCCTTGTGTCGTCTCGTGGAGGGGCATGTTTCTTGAAACATTCCCTGCAGTAAACGGGCTTTCCCTGCGTGGGTTTGAACGGGACCTCGCATTCCTCTCCGCAGTCTGAGCAGACTGCCTTGTGGAATTCCCTTGGGGGTTGGTCTCTATCTCTAAAATTCCTGTCTCCGTAGGCCATTTTATTTCCTCTGTTTTATTTTGGGTATTCCCAATACTCTTCCCTTACCTACCTTAACGACACGGACCAGGACGCAATATCAACGAATGCCTTATAACGCCTATCCTTCACGTTCCTTATAAAGCTTTGTGAGAAACAACGCTGCCGCATGCATTGGAAGAATTTTATTCTTTGAAACCACACTCGGAACATATCCAAGTGTCATGTGATAAGGACATCCTGTTACCGCATCTTTTACAGTCATGCACCCGAGGGATGTTTGATCTGGATATCACTCTTTTCTGTTTTATGTCATCTGCGGCCCAAATAACAAGGTCAAGCAGTTCATAATATCGGTCCATCATATCCGGGGAGTACCATTTGAGATTTTCCTGTTCGTTAAACAATCTGACGCGTATCTTCTGTATGCCGTGGACGACGTTATTGTACTTTTCCAATGATATCTCGGATATCGGATGTACGGAATCTCTGTATCTTATATCGAGATAGGTGGTACTTGTTTCCACGAATTTATCAAACGCCCTCTCGTTAGGAAACACAGGAAGAGACAGCAGCAGGTCTTTATTCTTTTTGAGTTCAGGGTCGCGGTCTATTATGGTCTCCAGGGAATCTCTGATGGTATCGCGCATCTCTCCATCTGTCTGACCGTATATCGTTCTTAGAGCGGGTACGTCCTGGCTCCTTCCGATTGTTTTAATGCGTACGGCTGATTTTTTGAAATCAGCGCCTCTTTTGTGTTTCAGATCGTCTATTAGTTCGGGAATGCATACGTCAGTCTCATGAATCGCATCAAAAAATGCCAAACATGCAGAACATACTTTTTCATTATCGTTCATTCTGATGTTTTTGATGTCATCAATTGCCAATCTCTCTTTGAGGGCGGCAAGAAGCAGGACGATCTCCGTTCTTACACGTGTATCCGTATTCTTGAGCTGTACGGAAAGGAGCGGATAGAAGGAGGGATCATAGTTGGCGAAAAGCCATCTGTCTTCCGACACGGACCCTTTCTTTCCGGCGATCACGAAATCGATACTATCCAACAAATGCTCCAAAAAACCCATCCTATCTGTCGGCATTGTATCGGAAGCAGGGGGACCCTGTACGAAAAAGGGTCATGGTGGTTTAGATGTTGTCCCTGGAGATAAGCGCCTTTTTAAGAACGATGACCTCCTCCTCGGAAAGTGTGATTCCCTTTCCCATTTTACTCCCGTCAGGGGACCATTCACGGATGTCAAATTTCGGGTCTCTGTCATTCCATCTTATGAGGTTGAGTTCTTTAGTCCAGCCTTTAGAAGATTCGGAGAGGACTGCAATCTTCTCTACGACTTCATATTTGAATTGATCCGCCATGGTTTCACCAGTGTTCGTACAACGTAGTTATATTATTTAAATAGAGAATACCGCAGGGTTTTAGGGAACAGGGTGTGAAAAAATTTGTCCTCGAAAGTTTGAAGACACTTATTGCGAGAAAATCAGACTGGAGCCGGATAATGACACCCAGTATGTTAGCAAATCTGTCTGTGACACGATGTGCGATAGGGTAGGCTTATATTCTAAAGATAGCATGTATTTTCCATGTCATTTTTAGACGACACGAAAACATTCGGTCTGGTTGCGACCGTGATCGGTATCATAATGGCAATCTCTGGCATAATGGGAATTGTCGATAAAGTATATTGGACAGGCATCGGAGAGATTCTTTATGCGCTCCTGATAATACTCCTCGGAGTGAGTGTCAGCAAAGGCGAAACCCTGAAGAGCATAGGTTCTACGTTCTCCGAGGGCGTCACTTCCAAGTTCGGGATTCTGACGTCATATGTCGCCGTTGTAGGTCTTGGAAACATAATCTACGGCATATTCACGGCGGTCGAGATTGGAGTAGGATACGGTGCAGTGGGCATCATTATCGGTATCATTGCATTGATATTCGCATACCTCATGAAGGACGGAAAGGCCACAGGGGCGGATAAAATCATTTGGATACTTCTTGCAATAATCTTCTTCGTCTACATAGTCTTGAACCTTCTGGGGATAGTCGCATCCTTCGGATATGACGGGGCACTGCATATCGTGGTCGGAGTGCTTATGGCAGTTTCATCCATGTTACTCTATCTCATGCTTTTCACCTATCTTATCTCGGATGAGGTCAAGGGCAAAATGGGGATGTGAGGTCGTAAACAGCCAAAAACCTTTTACCCAGATTTCTTTCTTTTTATTGGCTGGCACGACCTATTTGATTTAAATACGAAACGTATATACGAAAGCGGGATGACGATGGCGTCGCCCGGACGGAAAACATATGTTGGTTTGGTTTAGTAAAGATCACAGATGGCAGGGACATTCCAGATGGTAGAAACAATTCTTCTCGTCTTTCTGTTGATTGTCCTGATAGGCCTTTCTGCGTTCTTTTCGATATCGGAGACGACCTTCACGAGCGTTCACAAGGTGAGGTTGAAGAATCTTATTAACGAAGGTAGCAGAAGGGCCGAGAAGGCATTGGTCCTGGCTGAGAATTATGACAAGCTACTGACAACGATACTCGTGGGCAACAATCTTGCAAACATCCTGTCATCAGCGATATGCACATGGTTGTTCACCCTCTATTTTGGGGCGTGGGGAGTCGCATTGGCAACAGTGTTCATGCTGGTAGTGATATTGACATTCGGTGAGATAACGCCGAAGAGCATTGCGAAACGCAATCCGGAAAAATATGCGATGGCTCTTGCGTCCGCTCTATCATTCACGGAGACCATCCTTGCACCCGTATCATGGATATTCTTGAAATTTTCCAATTTCCTCGGGAGGAACACCATAAAGGAAGGAAACGAGACCCCTACGCTGACCGAAAAAGAGCTGGTCGTTATGATCGATGAGATCGAAGGCGAGGGGACCCTGGAAAAAACTGAAAGCGAACTCATCAAATCCGCTATTGAATTTGATGATAAGCCAGTTTCTGAAATTCTTGTTCCAAGGGTGGATATCGTTGCCGTCGATAAGAGCATCTCGATAGAGGATATGAAGCACCTTTTCCTGTCATCGGGTTTCTCAAGGATACCCGTATTCGACGGTACTATCGATAGGGTCATCGGCGTGATATACGCCAAGGATTTCTACAACAGGTACTTCGAAGGTTCCAACGCATCCATAGAGGACATAATACGTCCTGTGAAGTTCATTCCTGAAACGACCACAGTGGCACGTGCGCTCAGCGAGATACAGAAATCCATGGTTCAGATGGTCATCGTCGTTGATGCTTACGGCGGAACGGTGGGTATCGTATCCCTGGAAGATGTCCTCGAAGAATTGGTTGGGGAGATATGGGACGAGAGCGATGAAGTGCAGTATTCCATAGTCAGGGACCCTGACGGAAGCTATCTTGCCCTCGGCGAGGCCAACATCTACGATATGATGAAGGAGATCGGAATAGAGTTCGACACCGGCAGATACGAGGGTCACACGGTAGGTGGCTATATCCAGTACAAACTGAACAGGGTACCGATAAAAGGTGACAGGCTGAATGAGGGGGAGATCACAATGATAGTCAGGACCACAAAGAACCGTCGTATCAAACTGGTTCAGGTCATTCCGAAGAAGGAGCCTGAATCTTCTGTAGAGTCTCCCTGAGGAAGGTTTCCATATTTTTCATGGCGATCTCTTTTCTTGCTGGATGAGAGACCAATTTTCCTGTTATCGATATCACATCGCCACCGTGTGATATGGAGTAGCCTCCCATAACCGCCCGCTGTTTATCCAGACGGGTATAGAAGATGCAATTCTCATCGATCCTGTTATTCAGGTCGGTCAGCAATTGTTCTATGATACCTTCACCCAATTCGACAAAAAGATGATCGATTTCCTTATTGTGAGTCAATTCGGCATCCATCACTATGATGGGGTTGCCGTGTTGTCCTTCGGATGCATCCACGTCAAGGTCTTCGAGTCCGGTAAGGGTGGTCATGATCTCATACAGAAGATTCTGGTCCTCTGTGGCGTGGCAGATGACCTTCACCCTGACCCAGTGAAATACGGACTTCATCGTTCGTCCGGTACGTCGATTGTACTATATTGTTTGTCGTGCGCAATTTGATAACGTATGCCACCCATAACCACCATATGGAGACTTCAAAGGAGATATTCACATCCAGAGTCACCAATGATACGTCATACAGGATGCCCGTATTCATGAGGGATCTGACAATCGGTCTGGATATC
Organism: Candidatus Methanomethylophilaceae archaeon; assembly: GCA_041669745.1. Taxonomy (GTDB): domain Archaea; phylum Thermoplasmatota; class Thermoplasmata; order Methanomassiliicoccales; family Methanomethylophilaceae; genus JBAZDV01. The sequence continues at coordinate 4,705 of JBAYAO010000083.1, forward strand.
ATAGATGTGAAGACCACTGATCTTTTCATACCTGAATACGATCCCAGAATGTCAGCCGACGCGGTCATAGCCTTTCAGAAAAAAACCGGTCAAGATGCCGTGGTCGGTTGCATCCATTCGGCTGCATTCGTCACCGAACAGTTCGGGGGTGTGATGAAGTATACGGATTACGGGATACCCAACGTTTTCAGACACCCGTTCGAGAACGTCATAGATGTGAAGGGTTATGATGCAGTGCCCAAGGGGATGAGTCTCAGGGCAATAGAATCATATTCCATGGTCAGAGACAGGCTGCCTGATGTCGCTGTGGTGGCAAACGTGACAGGTCCGCTGACGAAGGCCGGTGTCCTTATGGGAGTCGAAAGGCTGGCCATAGCATTGGAAACGGACATCGACTATGTCAAGGATGTGACGGCTAAGGCCTTGGAGAACACGTACTGCATATTGGAGAGAATGGATTCTGACGGTTCAATGGATTGTGTCTGGCTTGCTGCGGCAACAGACAATCCCGATCTATTCGGATGTGATGTCTATTCGGGGTTTGTCCTTGAGAATCTGAGGGATATGGTTGCGAGAATCCACAGGGGGGGCTATCCGGTGGTTTTCCATCCGCACGGTGTATTTACAAAGGAAGATAATCTGCTTATGCATACAGTCGAGACAGGTATTGACGGATTTCAGTTCGCAGAGGACAACGATCCGTCGAAGATATGCGATACCATCGGGAGGAGATGCTCGATTCTGGGGGGAACAAATGTTGTGCCAACGCTTCTTACAGGACCGGAGGAGAAGATAAGGTCTGAAACGAGAAGGTATATCGATGCATGCAAAGAAACAAGTTACGTCTTTATGAGTTCATGCTCACTTCATAGAGCGA
>JBAYAO010000084.1:0-5250 GCA_041669745.1 Candidatus Methanomethylophilaceae archaeon
GGTCAAATTATATACTTTCCTTAACGATACACCTCCATGGCATCTTGTAAAATGGAACTCATATACATGGATCCCAGTACATATACTGCTATATCGACACATGAGATGAGACAGACCATTCTTACAGAACTGTTCAAAGAGACGCGCAACGGAGTCCCTATGACCAAACAGGAGCTGGCCGACTCGTTGGGAATAAAATATCAACAACTTGTATATCAATTGTCCAATCACCTTCGGGATTTCTGGGTCGTTGTTCATGAAGAGAAGGTCCGTGGCACGAGAATGGAATACATAGCACCGTCGGACCCCGACGGCATATACATCTGTATAGGCAAAGACAGAAGGATATATGTCGTAGATCCGATCGCAGAGCTGTACGGACCTCTGGATGAGGTCGGTCTCAGGTGTGATTCCTGTTCCGTCGAAGAGGCTGAATTTTGTGTTGATTCCCTTGTGAAGAAGAATATCCTACCAAAAGAGCTCACCCTTTCCGAACGTGAGACATTGAGCATCAACAAGAGGAGCGGACTAAGACCATTGGATAAGGGTATAATCGAGGCCCTTAAGGGTCTTGCGGCAGGTGATAAATGCATCCTTACGATTCCATGCGAAAGATGCATTTTCATGAAAAAGAAAAATCTCATCGATATCGAATGACTTTCCGAGATGAAACTGATATAACGATTAATGGTATTCTCCCATCGATGACATCTGACAACAGAACAAGAATGCTTGTACTCGGCGGTTATCTGGGAGTGGGAAAGACCACCTTAGCTGTCAATCTGGCAAAGGTCCTTAAAACGAAATACAATAAATCTGTCGCCATTATCACGAACGATCAGGGTGACGTCCTTGTCGATACCGAATATTCGAAGGATGCGGGATTTGACACAAGAGAGATCATGGGTGGATGTTTCTGCACAAATTTTAACGAGTTTGTATCAAATGCCCGAACACTGGTCACGACAGGAAAACCAGATGTTATCATCGCCGAACCCATCGGTACATCGACGAACATAATGAGCAGTGTGGTCGCTCCCATGCGTTCTCTATATCCCGATGAATTCAGTGTTTCTCCTTTCATCGTTGTTGTAGATTGTGTAAGAGCACTGAACATACTGTCCGAAAAAAAAGAAAGAACCGTGGATACTGTCGATATAATTCCTGCACACCAGATCCGCGAAGCAGAGGTCGTTGTTCTCACAAAAACGGATCTAGTGGATGACAGCACGATAACAACGATAAAAACAGAAATCCTCAAGATACTCCCTGATACCGAGATCATTGAGACCTCTTCGACAGACCTCAGCAACATAGATTCAATCATAGGGATCATATTGTCCGCCAGGACTAGCACACGTGCACCCACCGGAGAGAAAAATCAGGGTTTTGCTTTTGAGAAGGCAAAACTTGGATGGTATTCCGGAACATTCGACATAATACCTACCGAAGACGTTGACATGTACGCCTTGTCCACTGACATCATGAAAAATGTCGCAAAAGAATATGGCTCTGAATCCATAGTACACGTAAAAGTGATAATCGAGTCACCCGAGGCCGCTGCCAAGATGTCCCTTGTTCAGGAAACGATGCAGGTGGATGGCCTCTATGGCTCCAGATACATCAGAACACCCGGTAAGTTGATTCTTAATGCCAGGGTCATCTCGCCTCCCAAAAAACTTGAAGAAACCATGGGGTCCATAATCAAAAATATCTCCGACAATTACCCCGCTGTAATAGAAAAAATCGGAGAAAGATGTTTTAGTCCGAAACCAGAATCCCCCTCCCACTTCTTTTTCGAATAGGGCGATTATCAAACCATTTATGATCGTTTATCCATTGTTCTTAAGATAATGCATTCTGACATTTGGTATGCAATCTGTATGACTGTTCATTCATCTATTATTTTGAAAAAAATCGCGTCAATTGTGCGAAAAATATTAAAATCATTAAGTATATATCCCCAGATTTGATTTAGCGTTTCTCGTAGATATCGACCGTGACGGTCGAGATGTTACAAGGTGGCTGTAAATGAATTCTGTAGAAAATGCTAGGTCTACCACAGGAACGAAAAGCCGTGTTCCTGACATATCACCGATCAATGGTATGTGCCCTATATGTATTGAAGATTGCAACGTTCTCTGTGAGGTCGGTAAATCCGCCTTCAGGGGAAGAGAAGTCCTTTATCCGAGTCCGGAATATTTTGGAAGAAGCACTGCGGCTTCCAACAAGGATTTCTTCCTAGACTGGTCCCATTTCCAGATAATGGCTGAGCTCCTGACCGCAAAAGGCATCGAGCCTGATTCCGATAAGGCATTCTTCGAAAACGCCGACATAAGGACCGTTGTTGGATCCAGATCGAAGAGACCTATTCCAATGAACGTGCCTGTGCACATAGCAGGTCTCGGTTCCACTGCGGTGGCTAAGAGGAATTGGAGGGAGCTTGCAGCCGGTGCAGCGATGACCGGTGTATGCGAAGTAATCGGAGAGAACGTGTGTGGAATGGACAGTGACGCTGTATATGCAAAAGGCAAGGTCCAAAGTTCACCTGACCTTGCATTCCGAGTATCCTCCTATACAGATTTTTGGGATGGCAAGAACGGCAGGATCGTTTTACAGACTAATGTTGAGGATACGCGTGGCGGTACGGATGATTACGCGATGTCCAAGTTGGATGTAGATGTGATTGAAAGGAAATGGGGACAGGGCGCAAAAGCTATCGGCGGTGAAGTAAGACTCACTTCACTTGAAAGGGCACTCGAACTGAAAAAGAGAGGATATCTCGTTATGCCCGATCCAGAAGACAAGAACGTGCAAAAAGCGTTCAAAGACGGGCTTTTCAGAACCTTTGAAAGACACAGCCGTGTCGGATTCCCCGAATACAAGGGTTTCCTCGAGGATATTGACCAACTCAGATCCAAGGGCGCAAAGAACGTGTTCCTGAAAACAGGCGCATATAAGCCAGAGATCGTCGCATTCACGATGAAATGCGCGTCTGATGCAAAGATCGACCTTCTTACTTTCGATGGAGCGGGTGGCGGAACCGGTATGTCGCCTGTACCCATGATGAATGAAATGTCATCACCGTCCATTCATCTCTTTTCGCAGGTCATAGCCTGTGCCAAAATTCTGAAATCACAGGGCAGATTTGTTCCCGATCTCTCATTCGCAGGTGGATTTGTCAACGAGACCCAGATGTACAAAGCATTCGCTATGTCCGATATTGGAGAAGGGCCCATAGTGAAATCCGTCGCAATGGCGAGAGCCCCCATACTCGCGGCTATGAAAGGAAAACATTTCGCAGAACTTGCGGCTGCAGGAAAACTTCCTGCAGGATTTGTAGAAGAATATGGTGACAAACCCGAACAATTCTTCATTTCTTCCTCAAACGTACGAAAGATGTTCCCCAAAAAGAATCTGGGAACGGATATTCCGTGGGGTGCAGTCGGTCTTTACACCTATTGGCACGACAGGATCGGAGAGGGTCTTAAACAGTTGATGGCAGGAACCCGCAAATTCAAGCTGGAATGTATAGAAAACGAGGACATCGTTGCCTTGTCGGAATATGCCAGCAAAGTAAGTGGCATCGAGACACTCGATGCAAGAGCTGCAAGGGTCATGTCTACACTGCTCTGAGCATGTGTGTAAGGCTCATTCAGTACAGAGCCTGAAACACAAATAAACCATTTATCCATTTTATAATTGTCTGGCACATATTGCAAATCTTCTTTATACAATAGTCGTGATAATACCCCTGCAATGAAAAAGAAGGATCTTGAGATAAAACTTGAAGATGTGCTTCCTTTTAAAGAACCAAGTGCCGCACTAGAACAGTATTCGACACCTTCGGTGATAGCATCCGATATACTCTTCACAGCATATTGCGAGGGCGATGTTGCAGACAGAGTGGTAAATGATCTCGGATGCGGAACAGGGATATTTGCGATAGGCTCATACCTTTTGAATGCAAAGAAGATCTACGGTTATGATCTTTCCAAATCTGCATTGGATATCGCTAAAATGAATATTGAAAAATTCAATGCAGATGTGGAGTTGATAGAATGCGATATCTCTGAAGTGGAATACAGGGCGGACACCACGTTCATGAATCCCCCCTTTGGCTGTCAAATGAAACGTGCGGACCGTCCTTTTCTGGACAAAGCGATGGAATTGAGTTCGTCTATCTATTCGATACACATGGAGAACACTTTGCCTTTCGTTGAGACGTACGTTGCATCTAAGGGACGTGAGATCGTCTCTCGTAGAACCTATAAGTATAATATCCCCCATACATTCACGTTCCATAGCAAATCAAAAAAAAGTATCGATATTGTTGTTGTTAACATAAGGTGAATTTCAAATGGCAGATTGTAAAGAGGTATTTCCCGGAGATGAGGTCGCTGTTGAAGAAGAATATTTGGCCTCTGAAGGAACGTTTGCAAGCAACGGAATAATATACGCGTCACAAATCGGAATTCTCGAATTGGACGATAAGGAGTGCGTCGCAAGAGTCAGATCGCCCAATCCACCCAACATTTTGAAAGTTGGTGACATAGTTTACGCGAGCATACAGGACATCAGGAACACTATGGCAACAGCTGATGTCCTTGCAAAAGAAGGTACAGAAAGAGGGATAGGTGGAGAGACATATGCAACGATCCATGTCTCAAAGATATCCTCAGGATATACCGATGATGTCTCGAAGGAACTAAGAAGAGGGGATTTTATCAGAGCAGAGGTAACTGGCATAGCGCCGTCACTTCAGCTTTCAACGAAGAACGATCATCTGGGCGTCATCCGTTCGCTGTGTGGCAAGTGTAAAACAGAACTTGTAAAAAAGAGTAGGAATCAGCTTTATTGCGAAAAATGCGAACGCACAATGTCCAGAAAGCTCGCGGACGACTATGGAAATGTCAATATCTGATCATGACTCAGGACTTGGAACTTAGATTAGAGGTCGATGCCCTGCGAGCAGAGGTCAAGGAACTGAAAGAATTTGTCAGGACCCTCTACAGCATGATGGTGGATGAGGACGAATACGACGCTTCCGATTTCCAAGGCGGCATCGAGATTGGAAGATTCAATACATGAAACTTGTATCCCTAATATCCGGCGGCATAGACTCCCCTGTCGCTTCCTATATAATGTCGAGGGTCGGCGCTGATGTCCTGCTTTTACACATGGACAACGGTCGGTACTGCGACGGTAAGGATCGCGATAAGATATTGCTGATATCAGAACAGTTGGAAA
>JBAYAO010000085.1:0-5184 GCA_041669745.1 Candidatus Methanomethylophilaceae archaeon
ATCGTCGGACATATGCGTCTCCTATCGCATTATTCTGTATAAGTAGAATCTGCGGTTGGGGTGGACGTACGGTCGCGCACCCAAACAGGTAAAATATCCGTACTCTTATCATAGCCCGTGACCCGTGAAGAGATAGAGAGAGCTTTGAACACGCATCCGTGTTACACCGAGGAAGCGCACAGGAAATACGCCAGAATGCATCTCCCCGTGGCACCCAGATGCAACATCCAATGTAACTACTGCAATCGAAAGTATGACTGCAGCAACGAATCCAGACCCGGTGTCACGAGCGAGGTGCTCTCACCCCGCGAGGCCGTTGAAAAGGTCCGCATAGTGAAGGAGAAGATCAAAGAGCTCAGCGTCGTGGCGATAGCCGGCCCCGGTGACCCTTTAGCGAACGAGGAGACCTTCGAGACGTTCGGTCTCATCAGAGAGAAATTCCCGGAGATGACCCTTTGCGTCTCTACGAACGGTCTGATGTTACCGGAATACGCACAGAGACTGTATGATCTTGGAATAAGATTCCTCACGGTTACCGTCAATGCGTGTGACCCTTCGATCTCCAAAGACATCTACAGCTCCGTCATATGGAAGGGAAAGAGACTGACGGGCCTTGAGGCTGCGGACAGACTCCTGACCAATCAGTTCGAAGGTATCAGAAAATGTGTGGAACTCGGGATGGTCATCAAGATCAACATAGTTATGATACCGGGCCTGAATGATTCGCACATACCCACTCTGGTGAAGAAGGTCAAAGAGTTGGGTGCATATATTGTCAATATTTTGCCGTTGATCCCTGTTGAGGGTACAAAATTCTCCGACAGGAGAGCGCCTACATCCGAAGAGAGGAGAGCACTCACTGACCTTTGTGCCGCCGATGCAAGAATGATGCGCCATTGCAGACAGTGCAGGGCCGATGCCATAGGTCTGCTGGACAATGACAGGTCTGGCGAATTCGTAAAAGTCGGATCCTGCGGTTCTGGCTGCGGTCCCGATTCAGAAAAGAGAGAAAAAAGACCTCCTTCGGACATCATCGAGAATGAAGAAGTAAAAGTGGCCGTGGCATCGACCGACGGCAAGACCGTCGATGGCGGATTCGGAAATACGGGCGGATTCAGGATCTACGCCTCCGACGGAAAGATAACACGCTATCTCGAGACGAGAAACGTTGATATCTCGGAAGAGGTCTACGGCGATTCGCATACGAAGCACATCTCCGCGATAATGGACCTTCTGAAAGACTGCAGCGTCGTTATCGTGAAGGAGATAGGCCCGAGACCCGAACGCGAGATCGTATCCAGCGGCAAGATCCTGACGATCACTGACGGCAGCGTCGTCGATTCCGTGATAGAAGCGACATCCGAACTGATCCTAAAATGATCGCATCGACCTATCCCGTACGGACCAAGTGTCTCTGGGACGGAATGAAACGGGAAGCGGTCAAAGACCGAGTATAGCCGCTCGCGTAGCGTATTTAAATAATAAGCACATGACCACGAATCGCAAGTGAATCATATGGATGCTCAGGGTCTCAGAGAAGCGTACGTCAAGTTTTTTGAAGAAAGAGGACACACTTACATCAGATCGGCTTCGCTGATACCGGAGAACGATCCCACGGTTCTTTTCACGACCGCGGGAATGCACCCGCTGGTACCGTATCTTCTTGGTGAAAAGCACCCGATGGGCAAGAGACTGGTTGATTTCCAGAAATGCATCAGGACAGGAGACATCGATGATGTAGGCGACGCTACCCATCTTACGTTCTTCGAGATGCTGGGTAATTGGTCGCTCGGCGACTATTTCAAAAAAGAATCGATCCAATACAGCTTCGATTTGCTGACTACTGTTCTGAACTTCAGGATCGAACAGCTTGCCGTCACGGCATTCGCCGGTGAAGAGAACATCCCCAGAGACGATGAGACCGCGGCTCTTTGGAGATCGCACGGACTCAGGGACGAACAGATATTCTTCTACGGAAGAAAGGATAACTGGTGGGGACCCGCCGGTCAGACCGGTCCCTGCGGTCCGGACACCGAGATATTCTACGACAATGGCCAGCCTAAATGCGGACCTTCGTGTGGGCCCTCCTGCAAATGTGGTAAGTATACCGAGATATGGAATAACGTCTTCATGGAGTACTTCAAGAACGATAAGGGAGAATACACACCCCTGACACAGAGAAATGTGGATACCGGGATGGGTCTTGAACGGGTCTGCAGTATATTGGAGGGCGCGGGTTCTGTTTATGATTGCAGTATATTCACAGGTCTGCTCTCTAAAATAGAGGAGATCTCCGGACAGAGGTATGAGGGAGACAACATACGTGCTTTCAGGATCGTAGCCGATCACCTAAGAGCAGCCACCTTCATCCTGGCGGACGGTGTGGTCCCGGCAAAGATCGGACAGGGATATATCCTCAGGAGACTGATCAGAAGGGCATCCAGATACATGAGCAAACTCGGGTACGACGGACTTTTCATGCAGAAGATCGCCGAAGTGGTGGTCGATGAATGGGGACAACCGTATCCGGAGCTCGTGAGGAACAAGGAATCCATCTACACCAACATAACGGCTGAGGAAGAGAAATTCCACAAGACCCTGTCCAAGGGACTGAGGCACTTCGACAATGCACTTGCAGAGAACACGGATGACAAGATGCTGAGAGGGGATCTTGCATTCAAACTCTATGACACGTACGGATTCCCTATAGAACTAACATCCGAACTTGCAGCGGAGAAGGGATTGACCGTCGACCTCGGAGATTTCGAATCGAGATTCAGAGAACACCAGGAGAAATCCAGAGCAGGTTCCGAACAGTTGTTCAAGGGAGGTCTCGCGGATCATAGCGAACAGACCACCAAATTGCATACGGCCACACATCTCCTCAACGCTGCTCTCAGGACCCTGGTGGACCCGGATATCAGACAGAAAGGAAGCAACATCACTGCGGAGAGATTAAGATTTGATTTCAATTACGACAGGAAACTCACTACGGAGGAACTGCAGCGGATATCTGATTTTGTGAATGATGCCATCGATAGGAATATACCCGTTGAATGCCACGAAATACCCTATGCTGAAGCTAAAAAATCTGGTGCCATTGGCGTCTTCGAAGATAAGTACGGCGATGTCGTCAAGATCTATTCCATTGGCGATATATCGAGCGAACTGTGCGGCGGTCCACATGTCAAGAACACAGGCGAACTCGAAGGGTTCCGGATCCTCAAAGAAGAGAGTTCGGCCGCTGGGGTCAGACGTATCAAGGCCGTGGTCGGCAAGTTGTAGGAAAGATTTCTGATCGCGCATATCCGTCACCGGTAATGGGACGAATATCGTCTGCGAACGGCTTACGGACGTTTGTTCATGAGATGTCCGTTGCCGCAGACAAAGTTTTGACCGATTACCTTCAGTCTCTTTCCGCACTTCGGACACTGTATGCATCTGGCCAGATTCCGTATCCACAGTCCCCTGCGAAAGGGATCCGAAGTGGACATTGCCTTTGCATACATCCTCTTGTGCTCCTCCGATACGCAGTACGGCTCTAAAATCGTCAGATCCGTGCCGTATTCCGGAAGTTCCGAGGAATCCCCGAGAAATTCCGACCTGCATATGAGTCCTATGATCACTCCTGCCGCGAATCCGGCCATATGCGCTGAGTATGCCACACCGTTATCGTCTATCAGACCCGTATTCATCAGTATCTGCAGACATATCCAGATCAATGCGATCTCCCAGTACTCCACCCCTGTATCCCCTACGGGCCTGGGTAGGACCAGGTTCAAGCGCGGAAATAAAGAAAACATCGCACCCATCATGGTCGCAACTATAGTCGATGCTCCGATGAGTATGCATGGCGTATCAGCCGTCATACCGTATACGATCGTCCCCGAGATATCACCTACGAGGACTATGAGGAGGAATTTCAGATTACTGATCCTCCTCCTCATTGAAAGGCCGATTATCAATAGGAACACGATATTTGAAAGAAGATGCCAGATATTCTTATGAAGGAACGACGACGTTATTATGGTGAGAAAATTCTCGACCGTGCCTATGTTCGCAGTACTGTATCCGAGCTCTGCCCATACCGAAAACATCTCGCCATCCGTGAGAACGAAGGACAGGACGTAGGCCACAGTTATCCCTAATGCAAGAACTATTACGGAATTGTATTTGGTGAACAAGACGATTGCGAACGTGATGACCACCACTGCAATCACTGCAATAGAGGCCCCATCCATATACTGATTAACGTGTGCTTAATACATAATAATTCTCGTGGCCAGATGTATAGTTTATAAATCTCCTTCAGGTGATGAAATCATCTTCGTCCTCACACGACCTCGAAACATAATGTCCTTTATTACACACGACCTTGTTGCTTATCACCCTGCATGTTCCTCCGCATTGCGGACACAGCAGAGACTTGGTCAGCACCGCTATCCAAGCATCCCTCATGAAAGGATCCTCGACCGCCATGATACGGTCGTACGTCTCCTTCTGTCTTTCCGTCACACAGAGATATTCTATCTGCTCCGGATCTATGTGCGCTTCCCTTCTGTACAACTTCCACGATGTCTTCTCCCTTTTCCCGATGGTCCACAGTACGAAGCCGGAGAGGAAGGCCGTGAACTCCAAGGACAACGCAATCGGCACATCAGCGTACGACGTTCCCGAAAGAGACATAAGAACGATGATTACCCACCAGAACAGGACGAGCATCCATATCTGCAACTTGGTATCACCGATGATCGGCAGGAATACCCTCAGACGGGGAAACATGGCTGCTGAGACACCTATCATGGCCGATACCGCGACAACGAGGTCACCTGTCGCACCCGCGACATTCACCAGTAGGCTCCAGAACACAGCACCGAGAATGAGTCCTCCGAACATCAAAAGACAGTATTTCGCATTGCTTGTCCTTCTCTCGACCGTAAAACCTATGACAGCCAGGAAAGATAATGCGATGAGCATCGTCCACCAGGCCGTCTGCGCAAACACGGAAACCAGAATGGTCCATGCATTCAGGCTGAAGACGTCGGCCTCTCTCAGTCCGACCTCATCCATAACGATCCCCATACCGCCAGATACCGAATTCGCGATCAGAAATGCTGTCAGCACCCCTGCGATAAGTGTCAGCGTAGGGCTACGTCTTCCGAAGAACATTGCCGTGATGGTGTA
>JBAYAO010000086.1:0-5172 GCA_041669745.1 Candidatus Methanomethylophilaceae archaeon
ATGGATGTGCGTTTCAGGATCGCCGAATCCGTTTCGCATGGCGGCATCGACAGGGCATTCCGTGTACGGAGGATCGTCGAGATCGCCATGTCGGTCACGAAAATCTCCGAACATGGTCGTATGGTCGGAATGTGGTAGTTCGTAAACTCCCTTCCGGTGAAGCATGGATGTGCGGCTGTTCCGGATCGTTTCACTTCTGACCCGCGTTCGTCTCTGCCGCTTCGATAGTTTAGTTCCGATATCGGTGGCCTTGTTCCCATACCATGAAACGGAGACGGAAGACCGTTATGCCGTCAGATGGATCGAAACAGCGAATCTATCTTTCCTTCATCGAATCGACATACTCGTTCTGGATACGGACCACCTCGGCACTGTCCTTTGCCTTGGAATACGCTTCCAACAGCTCACCGTTCAACCTTACGAACTCCGGTGCCCAGTTGAACCTTCCCATGAACCGCTGTGCCTGTTCCCTCTCGTCCAGGATGTAAAGCGAGGCGAGCACGGCCTCGGCACTGTTCAACTCCATCGGTCGTCCCCAGTTGACCGGATTCGAGGCCAGGAGATACGGCAGAGCACGTTCTTTCGTTCTGGCAAGTCTCGGGAACCCGTCGATGTTCGTCCATGTCAGATCCATCACCACCAGGCCGTGCATCGCATAGGGCCTGTCCGCAGGTGACAGGGCCCGATCCGAAAAGGGGGAAAGCACGATCGAACCGGAAGGGATCGAAGACAGCTTTTTTGCCTCTTTGGCCAGATCGAACTTCAACATCCTTCTCGCAGTGCATTTTTTAGGATCGCATTGACCTTTGTCAAAAACGATGATCGGTATCATACTATCTTGGAATCGAGCGTCGCCGGATCTTTGAACGTATCCTTTACCCAATCCTTCACACTGTTAATCAACCTGACATAACATTCCGCGAGCTCCGCATCATCCGTAACGCCGTCGAAATTGGATCTTCGTCCAAAATCCATCAGAATCTGAGGAGCATCCCATGGAATTATGTCCTTGATCCTGTCGTATGTGGCCTTTTCCAGAAACACTATATAGTCCAGCTTACCGGGGAGCGTTTTAGCTTTGAAATCCTTGGACCTCTCTGGCCTGATGTCGTAGCCTTCCTGATACATCACCGATACCAACTCACAGTCGATGCAATCCTGCTTCGGTCCCGCACTGTGTTCCTCGTATGTGTCGCGATAGAATTCGTGCAAGAAAAATTCTGCTATCTGCGATTGCAGGTCATTCATCTCGTCGACGAACATGATCTTGATCTTTCTCGAATCCTTCTTTCTGAACATAGTGACCGACCCTCCCATATCCACGATCGATTAAACATTTTCCGAGACAAACCGTTTTTAATCATCCTGCATATCGGTAACTCTGCCGCGATGATGATCGTTTTCGAGCTGACGATGATGATAGACGGGCGAGCTGAGCGGCATTCTCCGTCATTCGACGAAGATAAAGGTTATTATGCCCGCCGACGATCACGTCGCCATGTGGCCCGTTCTGCAGATCGCCCTTGATCTGATGCAACTCAGAAGAGGCGTCGAAATCTCCGAGGAAGCCGTCGAGGGCGGTGCCGATTGGATCGAAGTCGGTACACCTCTCATAAAAAGCGAGGGCACAGAGGCCATTCGCACCATCAGGAAGAAATATCCTGGCAAAAAGATCGTCGCTGATACGAAGACTATGGACGTCGGCGGTTTCGAGGTCGAGATCATGGCAAAGGCCGGTGCGGATGTCATAACGGTACTGGGTCTCGCCGACGACCTGACAATTTCTGAAGCCGTGATGACCGCAAGGAAATACGGCGCCGAGGTCATGGTGGACCTCATAAATGTCGACGACAAGGTCAAAAGATCTCTGGAGGTCGAGAGACTCGGTGTATCGTACATATGCCTGCATATGGGAATCGATCAACAGATGAGAGGAGAGGAGCTGCCCATCGAAACGTTGAGGAAGGTCGTCGCGAAAACCTCCATACCAGTGGCCGTCGCAGGCGGCATAACGGCGGAGAATGCCGGCAGTTACGTCGAATCGGGTGCATCGATAATCATCGTCGGCGGAGGGATCATCAGGACGCAGGACATAACCGCTGCCACCAAATCCGTCAAAGACGCCATGAAAGGGACGGAAGTCGACACCGTCCTCGCAAAGAAATACAACGAGAATGAACTGTTCGAAGCTTTCGCAAGGGTATCAACATGCAATATCTCGGATGCTTTCCATAAACAGGGCATAATCCACGGTCTTGTCCCGCACATAAGATCCGGGGATAAGATGGTCGGTCGCGCACTTACGGTTCAAACGACGAATGGGGATTGGGCGAAACCGGTCGAAGCTATAGACAGGGCGAACAAGGGCGATGTCATCGTAATAGACGTCGGCGGCGGACCGGTGGCCGTATGGGGCGAACTGGCGACCAATTCCGCAATGATGATGGGCGTCGTCGGTGTTGTTATCGATGGCGCAATCAGGGATCTGGACGATATCAAGGCTCTGAATTTCCCGTCCTTTTCAAGATCCGTCACTCCCAATGCCGGAGAACCGAAGGGCTATGGCGGCATAGGCATAGAGATCTCCGTAGGCGGCCAGAACATAAGGACCGGAGACTGGATAATAGGTGATGAAAGCGGATTGATAACTGTACCGAAGGAAAAAGCAGTCGAGATCGCGAACCGTTCACTTGAAGTCCACGAAAGAGAGAACAGGACACGCGAGGAGATACGCAGAGGTTCAACGCTGTCCAAGGTCAATGAACTCGCGAAATGGGAACCTGTCAAATGATCATAGACCCATCTTCTCGGCCATCTCGTCGAGTCTTCTGATCCTTTCCTCCATCGGAGGATGGGTGCTGAACATCCTGGTCGTGAGTCCTGTCTTCTTCGGGGAGCCTGCTATCCACATGTGCGCAAAATCATAATCCTCTGCCGGGGACGGCGCACTTCTTGCATTCTGGTCATTCAGCGTGTACGAATAGACCGTCTGGTTGCCGTTTTCCAAACGGTTGAGCGCATTGGCCAGCGCACGCGGGTTCTGGATAATCTCCGCCCCCGACTTATCGGCAAGATATTCACGATTCCTGGAGATGCCCAATTGTACCAACACCGCAGCTATCGGCACTGTTATGCTGGCTACCAAAGCGATGATATACGCATACGAATTCCTGTTGTTACCGTTGAACATCGAGGCGAATATGGCGATCCGGGATACGTACGTGATCATGACCGCCATTGCAGAAGCGACAGACATAACCAGGATGTCCCTGTTCTTAACGTGTGACATCTCATGTGCGATGACGCCTTCAAGTTCGTCGTCCGGGAGGAGATCCAGAAGGCCTGTTGTCGCAACAACAGCGGCATTCTCGGGATTTCGGCCGGTGGCGAATGCGTTGGCCATGCCGCTGTCGACGATACCGACCTCCGGCATCGAAATCCCGGCCTTCCTGGCCACATCCCTCACTACGCTGTACAGGCGTGGATTCTCGGCCTCCGTGATTATCCTTGCACCGTTTGCCTTTAGTGCCATATCCTTGGATCCGAAATAGGAGAAGACACAGAGGAACGAAGAAACTATCAACATCGCGACGATCCCGTACATCCAATCGGCACCGACTATGTAACTGATCAGCGCACCTATGGCCATTAGCAAAAGTGTCATGAAAAGGAACATCCCTGCGGTCCTCAGTCTCCATAGCATATTCAATCGCCCCGTGCAGACGCCGTTAGAACGTCCCTGTATTTGAAACAGATGCGGATACCGTTCATATATCGAACCGCAATTCCGTTCCGGCGTAGAACTCCTTGACCGACTCCAGATCGAAAACGACCCTCATGCCCGTCACCCCGCTCTGGCCTGTGCAGTGGTTAAGGTATAATTTCGGTGAGCCGTATTCATTCTTCAAGACGTCACCTATCGGATCTATCTCACACTGTTTCAGCTTCTGGATATGGAGACCGCCGACTATTGCGATTGGCGATTTTCCGGTGGCATCCTTCAAAGAGGCCATCACGGCGGGGACACCCGCGTGACTGCATGCTGTCAGAAGGACCGGCCCGTTCCTTGCTCTCAGCACAATGAACAACTCGTTCACATCCGGAGACACTGATCCCATCACGGATAGATGATCGCTCAACTGCGTCGTAGACGTTATGTCGTGAGGTATGAACTTCTGACGGAGTTCGTCCGAGAAAAACGGACGGCCCAACATTCCCTTTCTCTGCCAACACGACGGATGCGCATAGACATCCACCGGGGTCTCCCTGATCCCCAGAAATCCTTTGAGACCGTTCATATTCGCCTTATGGTCGTGGGATATCACGATCCTGTCTATCGATTCCGGATCCACATTCAGCTGAGACATGTTGTGCAAAAGATACCTTCCGCGCATTCCCGTGTCGAACAGAGTGCGTTGATCGTCCACCTCTACCATGATGGAGAATCCCTTGGCTCCGATCAACGAGGTGTCCTCTAATGCGCCATCGTCGTAAATACACAGGAGTTTTGCTTTCATGATACACCTCCGAATACAGTTCGGTAGAAATATATTATCTGCGACTGTACAGCTTATCGGGAATGTCTTCGCATATGCGAAAAACCGTTTCCTCGCTCATCTCCCCCGAGGCCACGAATGCCCTGATCCTCTTCGGTACGGTATTCACCGACATTATGGCTCCAGGCTTCGATGGATCATCGATAAAATCTGTTTCTATCATGAATCTCGTACTTTTCTGAAGGGCCTCACGAATGAGGGAACGCGATGCGGGTATCGACGGCATTATACCGAATGTCTCCTCTGATGTTACCAAAGGCGGCGATGAGTGTTTGATCACTTTTCCCGCGGGAAGATGTGCCTGTGCCGCAAGATCGGCGAGATCCTTGTTCGTATTGGCATCCGATTCGCAATGGATTATGACCGGACAATCGTTCTCTTTGGCCAATTCCATGCCCCTGAGCAGTATCCTGTTCGAGGCCTCCAGATACTTCCGATCGGTCGGAAAATGCGGTCGTCCTATCTCACCGATAGCGTTGACTTCGCCTCTGGCAACAAGTTCTGCGGCAGATTCCATTCCTTCGATCAACATATTTTCCGCTGATTCCAGACCGAAATGCTCGGCCAGAGGTATCAACAGTACCGGATACGGACCGACCGCAACATTCACTTTGAG
>JBAYAO010000087.1:0-5134 GCA_041669745.1 Candidatus Methanomethylophilaceae archaeon
CTAGGGATACTTCTTATAGTGGCCATATGGAAGCGCAGAAGCACTAAGAAAGAAGAGGAATTCGAAGAACGCGAGTCGAAACGTTAGGTGCGTCCGTTTTACTCAAACTTTTTATCTAGGGCTCATAATGCGTTACCGTACGGGGTATGCAAATGAGAAGCGACGATGTGAAGATAGGTATTGAGAAAACACCTGCAAGAAGTCTGCTCAGGGCTTCCGGTCTGAAAGATTCCGATTTTACAAAACCGTTCATCGGTATCGCAAACTCCTGGAATGAGATAGTCCCCGGTCACATTCATCTGAACAAGTTGACCGAGGCGGTCAAACAGGGTATCATCGAGGCGGGCGGCATGCCGTTCGTGTTCGGTGTGCCCGCGGTCTGCGACGGAATAGCGATGGGTCATAAGGGTATGAGGTACTCGCTGGTTTCGAGAGAGACGATCTCCGATTGCTGTGAGATAATGGTGGAGGGCCATGCGCTCGACGGCTGGGTCGGGATAACGAACTGCGACAAGATCACGCCGGGGATGCTGATGGCGGCCGGAAGGATGAACGTGCCGTCCATAATGGTCACCGGAGGAGCCATGGAGGTCGGGAGGAACGGCAAGGACCCATTGGATCTCCAATCGGTGTTCGAAGCGCTCGGTTCCTACGGCGCGGGCAAGGTCGACGAGGCGTTCGTCAAAAAGATAGAATGCGCGGCGTGTCCGGGGGAGGGAAGCTGCTCGGGACTTTTCACAGCGAACACGATGGCCTGTCTGGTGGAGACGATGGGTATGAGTCTCACAGGATGTGCGACGTCGCTCGCCGTCGATAAGAAGAAATTAAGCATAGCCAAAGCGACCGGAAGAAGGATAGTCGAATTGGTGAGACAAGATATCAAACCCCGTGACATCGTCACTCCGGCATCCATAAGGAATGCGATAAGGGTCGATATGGCGATAGGCGGTTCCACCAACACGGCTCTTCACATCCCTGCCATTTCGAGGGAGTTCGGCAACAGGATAACTTTGGATCTGTTCGATGAGATCTCACGTAAGGTTCCGCACATAACGAGTCTCAGGCCGTCCGGTCCCTACAGCATCCGTGACCTGGACGATGCGGGGGGGATTCCCGCCGTGCTCAACAGGATGTTATCGGTTCTGGAAGACGCGGATACTGTCAACGGAACAGGAATCAGGGAGATAGCGTTGAAAGCCAAGGTGTTGGACGATAGCGTCATCAGATCCTTCGACGATCCCTTTCATAAACATGGAGGTATAGCCGTGTTGAAGGGTAATCTAGCACCGCAGGGTTCGGTGGTCAAGCAGGCAGCTGTCAGCGAGAAGATGATGACATTCACAGGCAAAGCCAAGGTATTCGATTCCGAGGACGAGGCATCGGTCGCGATATCATCCGGAAAGATAGTGTCCGGAGATGTGGTGGTCATAAGGTACGAAGGACCGAAGGGAGGACCGGGGATGCCGGAGATGCTGTCCCCAACGAGCATGATCATGGGTATGGGCCTCGGAGATTCCGTAGCCCTGATAACCGACGGAAGGTTCTCCGGTGCCACTCGCGGGGGGGCCATAGGCCATGTTTCTCCGGAAGCCTTCGAGAAGGGGCCGATCGCTGCGTTGAGGGACGGGGACGTCATCGATATAGACATACCGAACAGGAAACTCGATGTCCGCATATCCGACGAGGAGATGAATAAACGTCTCGCATCCGTCGAGGTGAGCGATCGCAGGCCCACCGGTGTTCTGAAGAGATACAGGATGCTGGTGAGCAACGGTGCGGAAGGTGCGTTCCTTGGATGAAGGTTACAGGACTCTCAATCCCAAGAGCAAGATATCGATGTACATAGGGTATGTCATCGTCTTCGTCATACTGTCGGCGCTGTTCGTGTTTATTCTGAGTTACCGTGAACAGGTGGAATCGTTCCTCTTCAGGTATCTGATGGGTGTCTATTTCGTCGCCCTTCTGGTATATCTGATATACATGATCGTCGCACCCCTGCTGTATTATAGCCATTTCAGATACATTATCACATCGGACAGGATAGATGTCCGTTACGGTGTGATAATCATTCACCATACCGTCGTACCGATCGAAAGGGTACATCAGGTGGAGGTCACCAGAGGCCCGATAAACAATATGCTGGGTCTTGCAAATGTCACTGTGACGACGGCAGGCGGTACCGCGGACATACGGTTCCTGGAGATATCCGAGGCGGAAAGGATCGCCGAAGAGCTCAACAGTCTGATCAACAAGATCATCGGGGACAGGAAGTGACATGATCGAAAACGTCCCGATGAGGAACCACCCATCCGTCATCATACAGAACACGGTCACCGTAGCGCTTATAATGGTATTCCTCTGCATAATCTTCATGACCATCGAGATGTACATCATCTCGGCGGCCGTCATCATCCTGTGGTCTGCGGTCTGCATCGTATTCTGGGCACGTCAGTCGATCGTGTTCGATGAGAAGGACATCACGGTGATACGCAATGCTGCCTTCAAGAGGAAGAAGGTCGTGCCGTACGAGAAGATCGCCACGGTGAATGTGGTGAGGAACATATACAACAGGATATTCGGTACGGTCACGTTGAGATTCAACATAAATTCCAGCGTGAATGCGGCGGTTCCGGAGATCAGTTTCTGTTTCAAGACCGACGAAGGGGAAATGATAAGGGATTTCGTTTCGAACAGGATGTTCACACGGAGCTATCGGCCGCAGGACGCGGAGGAGCGCGACTCTGTAGTTTCATTTTCTCCGGCCCAGGTCCTGATGCACGGTATATTCAGCATGCCTACTCTGAGCATAGTCTACACATCGATTCTGTTGGTGTACTCGGTGGTCTCCTCTCTGGTGAGCAACGGATCCGGGATAATGATAGCGATAACATTACTGGTACTGGGCGAAGTCATACCTGTGGCATCGCTGGTCCTGAAGTACTATAATTTCAAGGTCTATCGTATCGACGACACGATATATCTGCAGCATGGGGCGATCCAGACATACAGATCGGCATTCAATGTATCGAGGATAAACGCCATACGCATAAAGAGACCCCTGTTCGCAAGGCTGATGCACAGATCATGTCTGGAAGCGGAGGTCATAGGTATCAATGCTGTGTCCAATGACGTAAGACCCGTCCTCTGTCTTCTGATAGATGACGAAAGACTGACGGATGTGATAGGTCAACTGGTACCGGAACTGGTCAGGGACTATGAACTGCAAAAACAGCCGAAGGAGGCGAAGACGCCGATATATGCTAAAACGGCGGTCATTTCGTCGATATTCATCGCAGCGATGGCGTATCCGGCATACTATATGTACGAATATGCCGACAGTCTGATCGGTCCTTCACCGTTGTCGGTCGTCCTTATGAAAGCGGCAATTCCCGCGTTCGTATCGGTATCGGTCATACTCATGTATTACGGGGCGATGGTTTCATTGAGAGTGTGCACGTTCGGCATAAGCGGAGAGCTGTTCACACTGGAGAACGGGGTCGTCGACAGGGAAAAGAACATGATACAGTTCGATCGCGTGCAGATATCCAGGCTGCACAGCGGACCCGTCGCCAGGAGATACGGTCTGGCGAAGTGTGAGGTATCCCTGCTGTCGTCCGCAGGTGGTGCCAGTGTCAGATCCGGTTATTTCAGCGAGAGGGAACTGTCGAAGATATCGTCGATAATGCTCGAACGTATAGCCAACGGAGAATATGATTTTCGTAAGAGCAGCGTTTGAGACAGATACGAATACGGAAAGTTTATATCGAATTTACACTTCACGCCATTGAGTGGGCTGGTAGATCAGCTGGAAGATCGCTTGCTTTGCAAGCAAGAAGTCGCGAGTTCAAATCTCGCCCAGTCCACCATTCCCTTCTGGCAGGCGTTTCACGACGGTCCGTGCAGGGAGCTTTTTCAAAGGACACGCATTCTGCATGAACCTTAAAAGGTATTAATAAACCATCAGTGCTATTTTGTCATGTGGAAGATGCTTCGATAATCATAGTCGCGATCATCGCGGTTACTTTGGCTCTCATGTACAGCAGTAGATATAATCCCGTCAAGGTGGGATGTGTATCCATAATAGTCATATTCTTCATCTCATACATATTGACCGGCGGGGATACAAGTGTGATATGGAGGGATCTGGGGTTCTGTACGATGGATCCGTTCGCTGCCGAGAATCTGTATCGGTTCATAACATCCATGTTCATCCATTCCGATTTCGTGCATCTGTTCGCAAACGTCCTCTTCATACTGATACTCGGAATCCCATTGTCCAGGAGAGTAAGTCCGTTCAAGGTGTTGCTTCTGATACTTTTCACGGAGGTGGGCGGAGAGGCGCTTTATGCGGTGACCACACCCGAGCCGCAGATACTCATAGGCGCATCGATCGTGGTCGCAGGACTTGTAGGGATGATATTGGCGATGTTTCCGGATTTGGACATCGTGCTGCCGTCGCCGATAGACAACACAGGTGTGAAAATCTGGATGCCTGCCGTATTCTGGATAGCATTACAGGTTATAATGGCCTTTGGCATCCTCGGCAGTCAGAATGTCGCATATTCAGCGCATGTATTCGGTTTCATAGTGGGTTTCGTCGTCGGTCTGGCAAGCAAGTCCACACTAATCCCATGGACCGTCCTGAGGTCTCCCGAACAATATATCGATGTCACGATCCTCGAGAAGTACTGTGTAACGGATATACAGAAAAAGATGTATGCCGAAGCCATCAGGAACGACGATCCTGCAGAGAGGGACGTTTGGGCAAGGGAGATCGTAAAGGATGTGGTCTGTCCGAAGTGCGGAAAGAACTTCACGGTCCTAAGAGGGAAGGTTGTATGTTCCAACGGGCATATCGTGAGGGAATTCGAAAGTATTCACTATTCGGACAAAGAGAAGATCGAGAGCTGAAGGGTTGTGCATTTCACAGGTTGGCGTTGCCATTATATGTTCGTTAGAGCGATACGATACCATGCATCTGATCTCCGTCGTGGTGATGGCGATAGCTCTGTACACCATCACGGCAATGTTCTTCGGAAGACGTAGCCCTACGCTGACACTTATCGCAGGGGTGCTGACAGCATTTCTGATCGCGAATTCGGTATCTGGCGGTATGGGGATCGTTATGGATGAG
>JBAYAO010000088.1:0-5077 GCA_041669745.1 Candidatus Methanomethylophilaceae archaeon
CCGTTCATACTCATTGCGTGTCATGTGAGCGGCAAGAATCTCGCTGTCGGTCGGAGAGAAACGCACTTCGGCGTATACCGGTCTGATACCGAATATGGTGAGTTGACCGTTTTCCCTGAGTGCATTGGTGGTCAGATTCTTCAACTGGCTTATCATATTGGCGGTCTCGTTGGTATCGGAAAGGGGTTCGCGCACAGAGTTAGCCAAGCAATTTTGGAGTTTGAGGCTCAAACCCTTGCCGGAGAGGAATGTCCATTGCTCCAATCCCTGACGTGTATACTGACATAGTCCACCTGTATCCATCATTCCAAAGTTGGCCACCATGTCGTAGAACTTATACGCGTAGTGGTTGTGATCACTGAAAAGACCCTTGTACCGCTCGAATCTCACCTCTACTTCCAAGGTCCCGTTCACTTTGGTATGATCCTTCAACGCAACAGTGAATGGGACGATGATGGTCGTGTTGTTCTCATTCACCGATAGGACCGTCACCTCGGATCCATGGCGTAGAAGACCGCCGCCGTCGTAGTCACGAACCTTGACATAGTCATTCGTCTCGGCTTTCAGAACGCCGTTGACGAATACGTAGTTTATGAATCCAGGTTCGTTTTTGAATACGTATTTACGGTCTTGTTCGTCCACAGTCTTCTTGATCAACAATTTCCTGTCAGTCAGATTAGCTCCGCCTTCATGGGCGTCACCATCCGCCATGCGATCATCACCGGCATGGATTACGTCATCATCCGTCTTAGACACTTCAGTTTCTCCTCATTCATTTATTCCTGACGTCTGTAGAGAAAAAATACCCTGCCGACATGGATACCGGTAAAACGTACAATTCAATATATATTTGTCTCTTCGACTTTTCATTTGGGAGATGATGCTGGATGAAGAAAAACCCGGTCTGTGATTTTTACAGCAGGCTTATGATCATGAAAGAAGTTCAAGGTTCAAAATGTGACCGAAGATTCGCCGAACACACAGATCGTATCAGGTGAGTTCGAACGAACGGATAATCCCTGTCGTCAGGTTTGGCCTGAGATGCGGATGTTCCGGTCGAATGGTGGGAGGTATGCCAAGATTCAAACTCTTCCATCTTCCTCAGAGACCGTCGATAGGGATGAGCATGCACCTGTACCTGCCATGTCTGCTGACGATCGCACAAGCTTTCCTTGATTCGCCGAATTCTATCCTGTGAATCCTTCGTTTCATGTATGACAATAAAACGGATATGATACAAAGTGTCGCAATGAATGCCACAAAAAAGAAATATGGATTCATGTCGAAGAAACAATAACCCACGATTGGAATGACTGTTACTAGGATCAACGTGTATACGACCGTCAACAGATTTTGCAGGGATATTGTGCTTTATAGAAGAATCCGATCGTCAGACGTATTTCTTGAAAGAATCAGTGTAGATGTTCTCATTCGTTTCCTCTTCGGTATCATTCTGACGGTACATCTTTTTTTTTATGTCCGAAGGTTGAGACCGTGTGGCATGTCAGGATGATATATTCTCTGTATCCTTTCCCTGACGGGTGCGGAGACATCGGTCTCCTTTTCCGATATCAGCGAGTGCACATGGCGCATCACCCACTCCCTGTTTACTGGCATGCCTGGTTGCGGATACGACTTTACTTTAGGTATTCGTTATTCTTACCTTTGAAAAACTGTCTGGCAGCGGACACGGATTCCAACACTTAGCAGATGACGAAAGTTTTGATACGGTTATTCTCCAGGACATCCTTCAGTTCATCGTATCTCCTGTATCCAGATATGTCCACGTGTATGTTCATCACGAGTGGACCGAAGAATTGCGGATTCGATCAGCGACCCGTGTTCGATATAGCATATGATATTTTCTGATTCAAAGGTCTTCGATATCATTCCTGTTCCGTTCATCTGTATGTTCCCGCATATTTTCCTGGTTCGGGGACATGATCGCTTCCCTCTGTGGAAAGATGTATCACATGCAGATCATTCCGGCGGTCTGTGCATAGTTGTTATACCTCATCATGAGATTCATATTCCCATATCGTCTTTCACTCTGTTTATCTCCAGACTTACGTTCACACGTACAGTGGAATATATGTCCAACAATCTAGTATTCGACGCATTGCAGTTCATGTATGGGAGGGAATCATACGGTCCGTACGATCAGAAGTTCAATCAGAATAATTTTACTTTCCGGATATCATACCAAGGGCATCTTTATCCGTTGATACTCACTATTGCGTTCGAGGTTATCAGCTCAGTGAGGATTGTGGACGGATCATGTTCCTACGATCCTTCTGACGGTCAGGAGGACCGCAGTCGAGACCTTTGTGTCGTCGAAGGAGATACAGATAGCATGGGATTGAAATATCCGAACGGACCAAAGATCAGCGAGAAGAAGATCAGACTGGACCCCCTGTTCACGGAAGTGGGTTTCGAGAGTATTCCTCGAACGGTTATGCCCGCATCAGAGATGAGTCCCGATCTGGCTTATCAGATAATACATGACGAATTGATGCTGGACGGAAACGCCAGGCTCAATTTGGCCACTTTCGTGGGAACGTGGATGGAGCCTCAGGCGCAGAAACTCGCCAACGAGACTTTTGATAAGAACATAATCGACAAGGATGAATATCCACAGACGGCGGAGATCGAGATGAGGTGCGTGAGCATCCTAAGTCATCTTTGGAATTCACCGGACCCGGAGAACTCCACCGGTTGTTCGACGACAGGTTCGAGCGAGGCCGCCATGCTCGGAGGTCTGGCCATGAAGAGAAGATGGCAGCACCGTATGAAATCCGAGGGGAAGTCCATCGACAAGCCGAATATAGTCATGGGCATAAATGTACAGGTATGCTGGGAGAAGTTCGCCAAATATTGGGATGTGGAGATGCGTCTGGTTCCGATGGAGGGTGACAGGTTCAATCTATCCGCCGGAGAAGCGGTGAAACTCTGTGACGAGAACACGATCGGGGTCGTAACCATACTGGGTTCCACTTTCGATGGTTCTTACGAGCCTGTGAAGGAGATATGCGATGCTTTGGATGAATTCCAAAGGAAGACAGGCGTAGATGTGCCGGTCCATGTGGATGCGGCGTCCGGCGGTATGCTCGCTCCTTTCATAGATCCTGAACTGGTGTGGGATTTCCGTTTACCAAGGGTGGTGTCCATAAATGCTTCGGGACACAAATACGGTCTTGTCTATCCAGGTGTCGGATGGATAGTTTGGAGGGATACTGGTATGTTGCCGAAGGACCTGATATTCAACGTCAACTATCTGGGTTCGAGCATGCCGACATTCGCGTTGAACTTCTCCAGATCGGGTTCGCAGGTCATTCTGCAATATTACAACTTCCTCCGTCTGGGATTCGAAGGTTACAGGAAAGTCCACGGTTACGCCCGCGAGGTGGCTACGTATCTGTCCGGAGAGATAGAGAAACTGGGGCCTTTCGAACTCATCACCAGAGGGGATGAACTGCCGGTGTTCGCATTCAGGTTGAGTGATGACATCAAGAACTTCACGGTCTTCGACGTATCCAACAGGATGCGCGAAAGAGGATGGCTGATACCGGCTTACACCTTCCCGGCCAACAGAACCGATCTGGCGGTCCTGCGTGTGGTCGTTAGGAGAGGATTCAGTCACGATCTGGCGGATATGCTGTTGGCGGATCTGAAACGTCAACTGCCCCTGCTGGAATCACAGCCCGTTCCGATATACGATGAGAAATCGGGTTCAGGGTTCCATCATTGAAATCGTGTGCAATCGGCCCCGGAGGTTGATCACCACCGAGTCCGGTTGTATGGGTGAAAGTTTTTTTCCGTCAAATCATTTCAAATGTTCTTTCGGTTTTCCCCTTCCACGTACTCCTTGTCTGCATTCATGTACTCCACTGCCGGGACTATATTCCTTAGGGGAGTCATCAGGATTATGATCATGACAGGTTTGCTCAGTTTGTAACAATACTCGATCCGTATATGTGTGATTCTGATCATCTCCCGATATCGATGACATGACGGAACCAAGATCCATTCCGGTCGTATCTTTGGATGCGATCACAAATATGAATGCGGTCGATGTATCTTCCGTATATGATCCGACGTATGAAGGGTCGTATCAATTGATATGAAATTGGTGTGACTTTGGTATGGTCGTCCAAGACACTCATCTGTAATCGGGACACATCGGCAAGCTCTGATACGGCACACATTCTGTTTATCAACGGGACATCATCGGTATGGGACTTCGCAGGTCCGTGTGATGATCCGAACTCGGAATAATTTTAGGTCTTTGATGTGAGTATCGTACGCGCTTCGGCTGTCAGGACCCCCGCCTTGTTGAGGACCTGGGGTCGGCTACCGCATCGATACATGCACCAGGACGATGCATCTTATTCAACCTCATACGGATCTCATGAATCTCCTCTTGATCTCGACGGCGGAATACGGGATGTTGGGCGAGTCTGAATTTCCCGGGATTATCATCGTCTGAACGAACCTCACGCCCCGGGGGGAAGCGAGACACAATCCGATCCCCTCCCGGTCGTATGCGGTCCTGACATCCTCTATGCCGTATCCTCTGGCCACCGACGCCATGTCGACGTGGGAATACGAGGGGTTGATCTGATTGCCGGTCGATCCGAACGTGCCGTTGTCCATGCATACCACGGTCAAATCCGCTTTGAGTTCCGCCGATGACAGCACGGGGAATATCGATGAGCCCAGAAGACTGCCGTCGCCGTCGATAACGAACACCCTGCGTTCCGATACGGCCGCCATGCCCACGGCGATCGGCGTCGCCTGCGTGTAACTGCCCAGCATGTAGAAGTTGGTCGAGCGGTCGCGGACGGCCATGACCTCTTTGGACGGCACGCCTATGTTGGAGATCAGAATATCCTCGTCCCCGATGGCGGACAACGTCGCTCTAATCGCCTCCAGGCGTGTCATACTCGGCTCCTTGGTGATGAAGTCGGGAGAACCGTGTACGGTCCGCGATCTCGGTGGATAGGATGCATTCGTGCGTTTCGATTCCTTCCACATACCTGGATGGATGAGGATCACTGTGATCCTGTTCTCAGCGAAC
>JBAYAO010000089.1:0-4993 GCA_041669745.1 Candidatus Methanomethylophilaceae archaeon
ACGGTCATCTCGGGACTTACAGACCTGACCGTACGAATCATATAATCTGCTACTATGGGCGACGCTGTCATATTTCTCCGAGGGTAGATTCTGCTCTGATATGATAAACCTTCTTTGAAAAAGGATATGCTGTACAATTTTTAGTGGTCGTGATATGTCGTCAAAGCACATACCTCATACATATTACCGAAGCAAGACGCGCAATGACTGGCAATACTCGCACATGGCTAAAATTATATACTGCTTGTATATACTCATCCCATACGCCCTGGTAGTGTAGCGGCCTATCATGAAGCCCTGTCGAGGCTTCGACACGGATTCGAATTCCGTCCAGGGCGCTCATCTTTTCCCTTCCCTAAGATTTCCCGATCATGAAAACATTGAGACCTTTGATCTTCTCGTCGTAGGAGATGTCGGCGTCTATGTCGAACACATTCCGAATATTGTCCTTGGTTATCACTTCGGAAGCAGTCCCCGAGGCGACTATCGTACCTTTGTCGATCATGATCACCCTGTCGCAATATCTTGCCGCCAAAGCTATGTCATGCGTCACTATCACCACAAGGAGCCCTTTTTCCCGGGACAGCTTCCTTATCAATTCCATAAGACCGAATTGATGGTTGATGTCCAGATGCAACGTGGGCTCGTCGAGAAGCAATATCTTCGGGTCCTGAACAAGCGCTCTGGATATCAGTACCCTCTGTTTCTCCCCACCACTCAACTCGGATACGGAACGTTCCGCAAAATCAACGATTCCTGTTGCCTTCATCGAGTCGAGAACGAGTTCCATTTCATGATCCGTCGGATTCTGGAACCACTCTGCGTTCGGATATCTGCCCATCAGAACGGTTTCCAGAACTGAGAATGGAAAAGAAAGACTGGCACTTTGAGCTACTATCGCCATTTTCTTGGCCAGTTCACGTCTCGGGATCTCGGACACCACATCATTGTCGACCATGACACAACCGGAGTAGGGGCTAAGATGTGCATTTATACATTTCATCAGGGTCGTCTTTCCGCAACCGTTCTTCCCCAGGATGCCGATCACCTCCCCACTGGACGCTTCGAATGACACGTTCTTCAGAACATCT
This sequence comes from Candidatus Methanomethylophilaceae archaeon, assembly GCA_041669745.1. Taxonomy (GTDB): domain Archaea; phylum Thermoplasmatota; class Thermoplasmata; order Methanomassiliicoccales; family Methanomethylophilaceae; genus JBAZDV01. The sequence goes on from JBAYAO010000089.1 coordinate 1,092, forward strand.
GCGGAGTGATAGGCGAAACTTACACCGTTTATCCTGAGTTCCATTCAATCACCGCCCATGTTGTACTTCCTCTTCGTACGCATGACGTATATGAAGAAGGGCGCACCCAACAAAGCAGTCAGGATTCCAATGGGTAATTCGTCAGGCGAGATTATCCAGCGGGAAACGGCATCCATGAATATCATAAAGGCCGCACCGCCGATTATCGACAAGGGTATCAGGATCTTGTGATTCGGACCTACGATCATCCTGAACGTGTGCGGTATTATCAATCCCACGAAGCCGATTATACCGCTTATCGAAACGGAACCGGCGACCAGCAGCGATGTCCCTATGAGCAGGAGTATCCTTGTCATCTTAACATTGACACCGAGATTCTCGGCCTGTTCCTCCCCCAGGGAGATTATGTTCAATTCGTTCGCGCAAAAAGCGATTACCGCGATACCCGTCAGTATCGGAAGAATCGCCAATCCGAATGAGTTCCAACCACATGATGAAAAACTTCCCATGAGCCAGTATACGATACCTGGAAGCACATTATCATCGACGATGTACTGTATCGCCGATACCAGACCGTTGAAGAAAGCACCCACTGCGATCCCCGCCAGTAGCAGCATCGTTACAGATACACCGGCACCTGTCCTTGCCAGGAAATAGACGAAGAAGGTCGTTATGATACAGAAGACGAAGGCCATCATCGGAACCGAATAGCTTCCGAAGATCGAACCTATACCGAAACCCATGGCGAGTGCCGCCCCGAAGGCGGCGCCGGATGAGACGCCCAGCACCGAAGGGGAGGCCATAGGATTTCTGAAGAGTCCCTGCATCGCGACACCTGCAACGGACAGTGCCGCACCCACTATCGCACAGCACAGTATCCGAGGCAACCGTATGTTGCGGATGATATGGACCTCGGCAGTGTCTCCGTTACCCAGCAACAGGGCGATCAGCTTATCGAAAGATATGAAGACCGGCCCTGTCTTCAATGCGACGAAGAACGCGATCACCAGGACCGCCATGGTCACAGCCGAAGCCAATACGTATTTCCTAAGCGTCCTTCTCCTTATGGCATTCAGCGCTTCGACCGACTCATGCTCACTCATCTGATCACCGGCAAATTGGTCTGGGTCAAATGTTCATGAGACGTCTACACCGTAGTCACACGCATCTTCTCATCCATGGTCCTGGTGTCACCTTTCGTGAAGAATATGACATCTGGCTTTTCGATCAGGACGATCTCGTCACTCACCATTGTTGTACTCGTGACTGTATTGATGTTCTCCAACTTCAGAACATCGAAGCAGAGCTGTGCCAATGTATCGGCTCCGGGTGATTTTCTGTCTGCTCTCTCGAGATACACGGTATGTTCATCTGTGTTGGATTCGAGAGCGTTCATCATCACATACAGCCTCAGTTGGAAATCATCGATGGAAACATTCTCCTCCGGTTCTATGCCAACTATCTGACCGAGTGCGTCGACCACTGACAGCAGATACTCGAAACTCGTTATCGAGTAGTAGTCTATGCACAGTATGTCCACGTTAGAATAACCGGCATCGGATAGATCGTTGCATATCTTGTCGTAATCCGTTATGTAACCCCAAACAACAACACAGTAGTGTTCCCCGTTGGTATCCGCATTCGCGTAATTGAGATAGCTCAGAAGATTCTCTGTGCTTATCGTGTACTCCGATCCAAGTGTACCGGTGGCGGATGTGGACCAATTCTCCATATCGTTATCGGCATAATTTTTCCATGTTGAGTTACCTGCGGCGACCACTGTATTCCAGACGTTGTCCGTACCCAACATTTCAACATAGCTGTCGGTCACTCCCGAAGAATATGAGATGATCTTCATGTTCTCTATCTCTTCGTCAGTGAAATAGACGGATCCGGTATGCTGATCGTTGCCCGACGTAGCACTCATGACACTTCTTACCTGAATGCCTCCTGCGGTGTCGGTAACAAGGGACTCGTAGACCAACTTTTCATCTTCTGGAACAACCACACCGCTGGTGGAGGGAAGTTCACCATATACGGTCTGATACATCTCTTCTATCGAATCGATGATTTGCGGGGTCGCCGTGATCTTCGTGTAATCCACCTCACCCACAGTCGGATCCCATGCATACCACCCCTTGTCATCGTTGTTGGACATAAAATACACCGACGCTCCTGCGATAATTAGGGCGGCTATGACACCTGCTGCGATTATCTTTGAATTCATTCCTTCACCTTCACACAAACGTGTTACTCTGGGTGGTTGTTACCGATTGTGCTTATTTAACTGTTCATCCACAATCTGTACTGGCAGTGTTACTCGTCCGTCGCAGTCATAAGATCATCCTGATCTGTCTTATTTCGGTCTGCACCGTTCGTGATAGGTTTCCAGATCAAGAGACCCATACGTATACTGCCGACCGTGTGAATGATACCATCTACGGCATGAGAGAGGACCGTTTCTTCCACTGTGTCCCGTAATCCTGGAATCTCACTGTAGTTGCTAAGGGCCCTGATCTCCGATTCGATCATCTTCTCTGCGGACATCTTACTCTCGAACCGCTCCGAAAATACTTTCATTTCAGGTTCACGGCCCATTTCCTTCAAAAATCGGAAAGGATATTCCGTATTGTATCCTTCGAATGAAAAGTCCTTGCCTATCCTGTCGCAGATCTCCAGATGTATCGTCTTCTCATCGTTTATCGAGGATACATATACGCAATCTCTCTCGGCATGCTCTTCCATCTTCAATATCGACGACGGATCGTTCATCGCAGGACAGAGCGCCGAGAACACGATATCGTACCGCCCTGCATGTTCGCATCGCAACCAGTCGGATTGAAACGTATCTATGTTATGGATCGACTCCTTCCCACAGATGTCATCGATGCGCGATATCATTCCCGGAGCGATATCCATGCACGTTATTTTTTTCAGAGACCGGGACATCGGTACTGCAAATGTTCCGGGCCCTGAACCCACATCCAGGAGCGTTCTGTCTTTACCGAGGATTCGTGCATTTGAAAGATGGTCTATGATCTGCTCCTTTATCACATCGTACCTTTCGCTAGAATAGCCCGCAGAACATCCTTCCCAATATTCTGCGGAATTGATGTCATATCCTTCGCTCACCGCGGGATGACGACGTCTCGCATCCTGCCATTCCCTGCATACAGGAAGGTCAGTGTACATTTTCGCTTTCCTCGATCGCCTCATGCAGATGATCCGCGGCATCATGGGGGTGTCCGTCGTCCGTGTGACGATAATGGGGAAGACCAGGCTCGTACGAATGAGGAATGACGAAGGGGACGCCTTTGTGTTCGATCACATCTGCCTCGATCCCGTACACCTCCTGTATCAGCTCTTCCGTTATTATGTCGGTGCCGCCAAAAGCTATTTTCCTTCCGTCTTTCATGAACAGCAGTTTATCCGAATAATGAACTGCAAGATTTATGTCATGCATGGTCATGATCGTGCAGACTCCCTTCTCCCTCACCGCATCTATCACAGTGTGCATCGTGATGTGCTGATTCCGGATATCGAGATTATTCGTCGGCTCATCGAGGATCAATACCTTGGGCTGCTGCACTATCGCCCTTGCGATCTGTACCTTCTGAAATTCTCCGCCGCTGATCTCATCCACATATTTCAACGCAAGATCAGATAATCCGAGGGTCTCAATAGCAGTCCATGTTATCTCAAGATCGTTCTTTGTCGCATTCCAGTCTATGTACGGTCTGCGTCCGATCAATACGGAATCAAAGACCGTCGATCTCGTAACGGATGCCTTTTGCGGTACATAACCGATGCATTTTGCACATTCTTTAGCCGATAATTCAGAGACCTTCTTATCGTCTATGGTTATTCTTCCATGCTGCGATTTTTGAAAATTACATATACAC
>JBAYAO010000090.1:0-4744 GCA_041669745.1 Candidatus Methanomethylophilaceae archaeon
CCAGAAGGAGATGACGGATTCCGCTGCGGATCTTGACAGATTGATAGATGCGTTCATCGATGAGAATCCGTCGGTCGTTGCGGATTATCGCAAGAACGATAGGGCTGCGAATAGGATCATCGGATCCGTGATGAAACAGACTGGTGGAAGATATTCTTCTGCCGACATAGTCGACGCAACAAGAAGATTGATGGACGCGAGATCGCAACGCAGCGATGCATGACCGCCGCTTTCTTTACGCTTCGTGCGTACCTCCCGTCTCTCTGTGCATGGTCCGATCCCAGGATCCCGCCGATGTCGGTGTACGGCAGATCCGACACGATCCAGATGGAACGATCATCTGCCGTTATGATGAATCGCGGAGTCCCTTCCATCACATCATTTGATCTCGTCGATATCGAGATCGTCGATGGCAACCGACATTATCTGAAGTTCTTCCAACCTCTCATCGTCCACCTTGGCCGGTGAACCGTCCAACGATGACTGCGCCGTCTTGTTCTTCGGGAATGCTATGGTCTCACGGATCGTGTCCTTTCCGAGGAGGATCGCTATGACCCTATCCACACCCAGTGCTATACCGCCATGGGGGGGCGCCCCGTATCCGAGGGCTTCGAGGAAGAACCCGAAGTCCTTTTCCATCTTCTCCTCCGACATGCCGATCAGCCTGAATACCTCCCTCTGGACCTCCGGTTTGTTTATCCTCAATGAACCCGAGCCGAGTTCGTTGCCGTTGAGCACCAGATCGAAGCACGCACCACCGACAAAATTCTCGTCGGGCAGGACGAAGGGATGGTGGAACGCATCGTGCTTTCCCGATACCGGATCTATCTCGAACATCGGACAGTCCACCAGCCACATGAATTGGAATGTGTCCTCCGGAATGAGTTCCAGATCCTCTGCGAGCTGTCTTCTCAGTTGACCCGCACCCTCGAGTGTCGCCTTCCTCGGTCCCGCTAACAGGAACAGAAGGTCGCCTTCCTCGACATCCATCCTTTCCTTCAGCTTTGCGATTATCTCCGGCGTGAAGTATTTCACGATGTTACTCTCAAGGGTACCGTTCTTGGCCCTCATCCATGTCAGACCGCCCATTCCGATCTTCTTGACGTAATGGATATATCTGTCGACATCGTTCCTCCCGATCTTTTCGCCGGCAAGACTGTTCTTTATGTTCATGCCGGTTATTATCCCACCATTGGCGATTATCCTCTGGAAGATCTCGTACGGAGCATCCTTCACGACGTCCGTCAGCGTCTCCATATGGAGGTCGTATCTCAGATCCGGTTTATCGGAACCGTATCTCCCCATGGCGGTCTGATAGGGTATCCTGTCAAAGGGCGTCTTCAGCTCCTTTCCGTACAGCCCCTTCCATATGAACGCGATCATGTTCTCGATCACATCTTGTATGTCCTGCATATCGACAAACGACATTTCCATGTCGAGCTGTGTGAATTCGGGCTGTCTGTCCTTACGCGAATCCTCATCGCGGAAACACCTGGCTATCTGATAGTAACGGTCCATGCTTCCGACCATCAACATCTGTTTGTAGAGTTGCGGTGACTGCGGCAGCGCATAGAACGTTCCGGGATGTACCCTGGAAGGGACCAGATAATCCCTTGCGCCTTCCGGCGTGCACCTGCCCAGTATCGGCGTTTCGATCTCCAGGAAGTTCTGGGATTCCAGATACTGCCTTGCAAGATGGAGGAACTTACTCCTGAACTCCATTGTCTGGATCATATCCGTTCTTCTGAGGTCCAGATACCTGTATCTCAGTCGGATCTCCTCGTTGGGAAGCACCCCCTCCTTCTGATCGCCGACCTCGAACGGCGGTATCGCGGATCTGTTGAGAAGCTCGGCCGATGTTATCAGGACCTCTATGTTTCCTGTGGGATTGCGATCATCATCCGTTCCGTCCACTCTTTTCCTAACGGTACCATTAACAGAAACGGCAGACTCACGGGTGAATGTTCTCATAACATCTTGTATGCCTTCTATGTCCGTTCCCTTAGGGAGACCCTCGGGATCGAAAACGACCTGAGTGATTCCATACCTGTCGGCGAGATCTATGAAGGCCACTCCCCCATGATCTCTGGAAAACCTCACCCAGCCTTGCAGACATACCTCTTTACCCAGGTCCGAAGATCTGAGTTCTCCACAGGTGTGCGTTCTTCTCATAGCTGAATACCCTCTCAGAGGTTACTGCTCCGCTAATTAAGGGAAGCCTATTAAAACCCTTCTTTGTATGGATGCCCGTCATTCCCCTAGGATCTTTGGCACGAAGTCGAAGGGATCCTTGATCATATTGAGGATGACCGATGTGTTTGTCTTCTTGACACCCTCGATCATGAGGATGGATTTCACAACACCTGAGAACTCGTCTCTGTTCCTGCAGGCTATCCATGCTATGGAATCGCTGTCGCCGGTGATGTCGAAGATCGCTATCACCTGCGGTAACTTCCTTATGGTCTCCTGTACACCGAGGATATTCCTTTCGACATATATCTGCACTATCCCCATGAATTCGAATCCCAACCTCGTGTAATCGATGTTTGCCCGATATCCGTTGATTACGCCTTTGGATTCAAGGGTCTTGACCCTCTGAATCAACGTAGTTGGGTGTACTCCGAGTTGTTTCGCTATCTGTCTGTAAGAACCTTGACTGGACTTGCATAGCAATTCTATGATGCGCCTGTCCATCTCGTCAAACTCTTGTAGATCTGCCATATTCTTTACCTCGGATTAGACATTCGTCTAGTATAGCTAATCGTATATTTATTAAGTCTGACCCGCATAATGCTGAATCTGGTGTGCCGAATGACCGATGAAATCTTCAGATATGACAGTTACGTTTTTGAGTTCGAAGCCGAGGTCACGAATGTGGACGGCGACTACGTGACGCTTGGAGGTACGGCGTTCTATCCTGGCGGCGGAGGTCAGGTATGTGATACTGGGAGCATATGCGGAACGAGGGTCACTGAGGTCAGATATGCGGGCAGGGATATCGTACACAGAGTACCAGGCAATAAATTGAAAGCAGGGGACAAAGTATGGTGCAGCGTTGACTGGGATCGACGTTACGACCTCATGAGAGGACACACCGCCGAACACCTTCTGTTCAATTCCCTTCATCGACAGGACCCTGACATCCATATCGTGAAGATCATGATCTCGCCCGAGAGCAAATACGTCATAGTGGACAGGGATGTGGACTGGAACAGGATACGCGATGCCGTCGCTTTCGCCAATTCCGTGATATACGACAATGTCCCGGTGACCAAGAGCGTTATGAACCGAAATGATCCTGACATCGAGAACATAAGGGTGAATCTTGACCGTGTCAAGGAGGAAGAGATCACTGTCATCGAAATAGGCGATATCGATGCCGCAGCATGCAGCGGAATACACGTTATGGAAACGGGTGAGATCGGTGCTCTGTTCGTTGACAAAAAAATTTCTGCGGGGAAGGACGGTTACGCCATCCATTTCAGAATCGGAAACGACGCGATTGAAACCTCGATGAATCTGGCGAATTCCTGTTTGCAGATAATCGACGAACTGGGGAGCAAACCCGACGATATCATCAGGACGGTTGTGAACGTTAAGAACGAACTAGGGTCTGCCAGGAAGCAATTGAAGGAACTTGTGGTCAGTTCGATAAGAGATATCGTTCCGACGACCGTGAACGGCACAAAATTATATTCGGGAACCTTCCCGTCCATCGAACGTGACGTTTTGACGGATGCTGCCGAGTCGTACAGGAAAGAGGGCAGCGTAGCCGTACTCTTAGGACTCGGTGATTCCCTCTCCGTCATCATGACCTCTGGAGATCCTAGGGTCAACTGCAAGGTCATACTTTCCGAATCCCTGTCGAAATTCGACGGAAGAGGCGGCGGTAAGGCGGATTTTGCTCAGGGAGGCACACGGGATGTTTCCGAAGCACCGGAATTGCTTGAACTGATAACAGAAAAAGTGAAAAAATCACTTTCCTAAACCTTATCTACATTACTCAACATACACTCAGTAATATGTCAGGAATGAGAGGCGTGAACCCCCGCCAAATGAAACAGGCGATGAAGAAGATGGGCATCTCCAATACCGAGGTTAAAGATGTTATCGAGGTAGTCATCAGAACGCCCTCCAAGGAATTGGTATTCAGTCAGCCCAGTGTCAATATCATGAATGTTCAGGGACAGGACACGTACCAGATATCCGGTACTGTCGAAGAAAGGATGCCTGGAGAAACATCTGAAGCATCTGTTACTATGATACCGAGTGAGGACATTGATCTCGTGATGTCACAGACCAGCTGCTCCAGGGAATCGGCGATCGAAGCATTGGAAGCCTGCGACGGACAGCCTGCAGAGGCCATCCTCAAGATCATGACGGAGTGATGCATCATGTGTCTTGCTATTCCTGGAAAGGTCATATCGATAGACGGGGACATAGGGAACATAGACTTCGGCGGAGTGATCAAACAAACTAATCTCTCCATGGTCGAAGCCGATGTCGGCGACTGGGTCGTAATACATGCAGGCTTTGCGATAGAGGTCATGGATGAAGAGGATGCTCAGGAGACCATCAAACTCTGGAACGAGGTCCTGGATTCGGATCAGACCTGCTACAGATAAGCACAGTGTGCCAATATTTATATACTTCATAGATATCGCCAGTATCGGTATGACGGCCATAGCGGCGGGGAAACACCCGGTCCCATTTCGAACCCGGCAGTAAAGTCCGCCTGCGTCTA
>JBAYAO010000091.1:0-4677 GCA_041669745.1 Candidatus Methanomethylophilaceae archaeon
AGAACGGAGTTCACTCTCGGTGAAATAACGGTATCTTATGCCGTTTCCCCTGACTACGGTACTGTCATCTATCCTTATGCCCTTGTCAGAGCGCATATCGTCCGAGGAGAAAACCCTCACCAGGATATGACATCCGCGTTTCAATACCCTCAGGGACTCCGATATCGCTCCGGACAGTTCATCTGACTGCAAATGCTCAAGGAGATGAAAAACAACGATTCCATCAAAAACCTGATCCCCAAAAGGAAGATGATCGGCGGATGCCACCTTCAGATCGACTTCTCCATCGAATTGCCTTCTGCATGAATCGATCGCAGTCTGAGAGAAGTCCACACCTGTTGTACTGTATCCCTTCTCCGTCAGAGCAGCTATCGTCTTGCCGTTTCCGCATCCGATTTCCAGTATGCGGCCGTTTGCAGGAAATGGCAGAACACCGAGATCCGAAATTCCTCGCCACGGACGACCGTTAGCCCTGTAGAACTCATCCCACATCTCTCTTTGATCGCTCACATGGGGTGATGTCCTTGACAGTAAAAAACCTGTGTCGGATACCTAGTAATTTATCTCTGTGAAGAACGATAAGGTCTCATGAGCGAACAGGAGAATGTTATCGCAGAACTCAGAAAGTTGCCTTCCGTAAGTGAAAAGTGTTGCCTCGGTCTGTATCTACTCGGCATAAGATCCATTGACGATCTCAAGGGAAAGGATCCAGACGAGCTCTATGAAGCCCTGACCCTCAGGAAAGATTTCTATGCTGAACCATGTATGCAGAAAATGATCAAGATCGCCGTAGGGATGGCGAACAAAGGTATCAGAAAGTGATCAGAACTTGTCATCCAGAGCTTTGAGCCAAGAATAGAAAAGCGTCACTATCCTGTCCGTCAGGACAACGAATGTGTCCAGCGGACCCTTCATCATCCTGTTGGGCCTCATGGAGATGACTATGTTGCCGATGATGTACTTCTTCGACCTATCAGATATCGAATTGTTATGGGCCGCAAGATTCCTCATCACGAGGATGTCGTCCCACTCTTCGAAAGTCACTTCGTTTATCAGTCCCATGTGCGCCGTCACCTCTACGATGGTCCTGAGATAGAGGTGTTTGTTCCTCTCCATCGAAGCCTCCCTTATCCCTGACCCGGAGTAGATATTGACCGCATCCTTCGATGCCTTCTCTATCATGGAGACCACATCGACGAACATATCCTTGGTGACTGTGACCACACGTTCGACGAGCTCACCTTCTATCTCGTCATTGATCTCCGGAAAAGTCTCGCTCCCCCATGATTTCTCATAGAATGTCAGTATCTCCTCCGTGACCTTCACTCTGTTGTGGATGTTCCAAAAACACATCGACCTGGGATCGTTCTGTCTATCCGCGATCTCCGTGCTCACGCTGTCCGCGTATATGCGTACAGTATCCAACAGCGTATGGACGTCCGATGCGATAGTCATCAGCATCGCTATGAGATGAAAGTTATTCAAACTGTCGCTCAAAATTACTTCTCTTATCTACGAAACATCATTGTTCACCGAAATATATGGGGATATGCCAGCTATTGAAAGGTATATAACCCTGGGTGGTATAACGCTCGTTCGATGGAGGTCGGTCATGTACTGGAACCCGAAAATAGAATGTATGCCCAAGGAAGAACTGGAGAAATTGCAATACAGGAGCTTGAAATCACTCGTCAATAACCTCTACAGTTTCAATCAGTTCTACCATGATAAGATGAGGGCGAACAATGTTCATCCAGATGACATTGGCAGCTTGGCGGATGTTGTCAAACTCCCGTACATGTACAAGAAGGACCTCAGGGACAACTACCCGTCCAAGATATTCACCGTGCCTAAACGCGATATCGTCAGGTACCATGTTTCGTCCGGAACCAGCGGAAAGCCCACCCTCGTGGGATACACCCGCGATGACCTGGACTACTGGACCGAATCCTTAGCGAGATCGCTGACATCCATAGGTATCACGAACGAAGATACCGTACAGGTATCGTATGGGTACGGTCTCTTCACAGGCGGCCTGGGACTTCATTACGGAGTGGAGAAGGTGGGTGCAACCGTTCTGCCGTCGAGTACGGGGGGGACGGAGCGCCAGCTGGAATTGATGATGGACCTTGGTGTTACTGCCATCGCATGCACGCCCTCATATCTGATCCATATGGGTGATGTCGCGAAAAAGATGGGGATCGACATAAGGAAGGACACGAAACTGAGAATGGCCATCCTTGGTGCAGAACCTTGGACGGAAGGTATGAGGGACCATATCGAGTCGAGCATGGGGATAAAGGCTTTCGACATATACGGCACGTCGGAAATGGCGGGACCGATGTTCACCGAATGCGAGGAAAGGAAAGGGATCCACATGCAGGGTGACATCGTATACACCGAGATCATCGATCCCGAAACCGGAGAATCCCTTGGGCCGGGACAGAAGGGTGAGCTTGTGGTGACCATGCTCAAGAAGGAAGCGATGCCCATGATCAGATACAGGATCAAGGACCTCACATGTCTCATTGACGAGGATTGCGCATGCGGCAGGACCTCTCCCCGGATAGAGAGGATAAGCGGAAGATCCGACGATATGCTCATTATCCGCGGTATAAACGTGTTTCCGTCACAGGTAGAGCATACATTGATGCAGATTCCCGAGGTCGGGGACCAGTACATGATACTCATAGACAGAGATGGCGCACTGGACAATATGACCGTCCAAGTCGAGATCAAACCCGAGGCATTCAGCGACAAGATGGAAGACATGATCGCTCTTAAGAAGCATATCGAAGCGGAAATGAAAAAATATCTGAACATCGCTGTCCGGATAGAGCTCAAGGATCAAGGGTCCCTACCCAGATTCGAAGGCAAAGCGAAGAGGGTAATCGACAGGAGGAACTTCTGATGTCAGACGATATAATCACACAACTATCAATATTCGTCAACAACGAACCGGGAAGCCTTGCTTCAATGGCTCGTGTGCTCAAGGAGTGCAACATAAATCTCAAAGCGTTCAATATCGCCGAATCCGCAGGATTCGGGGTGTTCAGAGCAATTGCGGATGAGCCTGATAAGGCCTGCAGGACATTGAAGGCCAGGAACATAGTCGTCAAACCGACCGAGATCGTTGCCGTATCAGTCAGCGATCATCCCGGTTCACTGTTCGATGTCGCAAAGATACTCGGCGACGCGAATATCAACATAGAGTACGGATATGCGTACTCCAGACCACAGGGGCCCGCCATCTTTCTGAGAGTTGACGATCCTGTTGCAGCCGTCGATGCTTTGAAAAAGGCTGAAATGAAGGTCCTCGGTACAGAAGACATCTGAGTGAGCGTAAATGGGAAACATCAACGTCGTGGTTGCTGGCAGCAAGGACTTTGCAGGAGGTCTGGGAAAAAGAGGCACCGTCACGGACATGACCTTCTTCGAGCTTAAGAGAGGAAACGATTCCGTTACGTTAATAGAACCTTCCAAGTATCCGGAGAAGCTGTCCTCACTGTTCTACTCCGTCGCCATGTCGGAGTATGCGATACTCGTCATCGAGAGGATCGATTCCTTTTTGGGTGAAACGATCGTCATGATCGACTCCCTTGGCCTGGACAAAGGATGGATCGTTCTGAAGAACTACATCCAAGAAGAACAGTTAGAACCTCTACTGGCCGGGACCTGCCTTGAAACCTACGTATACATAGAAGACGACGCAGTCAAGACGAGGGAGATGCTATTGGACCTGGCATGCAGCACTAAAAAGGAGGCGGGAGGCGGAACATGCGGCTCGTGCCCCATAGACAGCCATTTCAACGTGAAGGGTGTGGGTACCGTTGTTCTCGGTTCGGTCATAGACGGTTATTTCAAAAAACACGATAAGATGAAGGTCCTGCCCACTAACAAGGATGTCATATTGAAGTCCATCCAAAAACATGATGTGGATGCCGAGGACGGAATAAAAGGGGATCATGTCGGTCTGGCCTTAAGAGGGATCGAATCGGAGGAATTGGACAGGGGATATGTCGTTTCCACGGACACATCGCTGAAACTCACGAGATCTGTGAAGAACCGGGCAACGCTTGTTAGATTCTGGTCCGCACCGATCAAAGAGGGCATGGTCATGCATCTGGGTCACTGGATGCAAATGGTTCCCTGCCGCGTGCTTTCATCCACTGACGACGGTGACTTCAGAACTCCGTCGCTGGAGATGGAACTGGAATCGGACATTATCCATAAGCCAGGCGACAAGGCCATCATGATGTATCTCGAGGGCGGAAAGCTCAGAATCGTAGGAAGTATCGTATTGGTCTAGACGTCTCTGCTCGCAAAAAATTTAAATCATCGTTCCATAACCGGAATCGCCGTGCTATATGATGGCACACGTGCGCAACATCTGAGTGATCTAATGACTTTCTGGAACGAGAAGATCGAGACAATGCCTCGCGAAGAACTTGAGGCGATGCAACTGGATTTGCTGAAAAAACTGATCAGGAACACCTACGAGAGATCTTCATTCTACAGGGCAAAAATGGATGCCGCGAAGGTAAGGCCCGAGGACATCAGGACATTGGACGACATACGAAAACTTCCTTTCATGAAGAAAACGGATCTGAGGGACAATTATCCCGATAAACTCTTCATGAGGCCCTATGATGAGATCGTCAGAGTGCATGTCTCATC
>JBAYAO010000092.1:0-4627 GCA_041669745.1 Candidatus Methanomethylophilaceae archaeon
TCGGCCAGAACTTCTATCTCCCTGACCAGCGAAATGAACATCTCCCTGATCTCCCCCTGTCCTTGCATCTGCATGGCCTCGACGTCGTAGTAGAGTCCGCATGCGGCCATCGCAGAGACATAGGAGAACTTCTGCAGAGTATCCCTTCGGATGTCATCCGACAGGATCCCGACGATACCGCTGTCGTTCAGATCCCGTTCTATCTGTTTGAGAACGGGCCGATACTCCGACACTTCACGCACACCGAATACGACCCTGAATATCCTTCCGTGGATCTGGATGATCCCTGGCTCTTTGATATTGGCAGAAATATATATGCAGCCGTCCGTCACTAACATCTCCGGCAACGTATCCTGCAATCTTCTACCTGTCCCGTATACGTTCAGGATCGGGATCACCACCGTATCCTTTCCTGCGACCCTCTTGATGAATGGGACCGCCCCATCCAACGAGTAGCTCTTCACACAGACAAAAATCACATCCGGATCCTCTGTATAATGCGCCATGTCGCATGCCTTCACCGATCGGACCGTCCAATCTTCGGATCCATTCTCCAATCTCAGTCCTTTGCTCTGGATCTTCTTCAGATGCTCGCCTCTGGCTATGAGCGTGACGTCCTTTCCGGCTTCGGTCATGTACGCTCCGATGCATCCGCCTGTACCACCCGCCCCTATGACCAGATATCTCATTTTTTCACGCTCCTTTACGACCAGAAATCGAATGATCCCCGAACTGCAGAGTAAGAGGACTTCTCCATATGCGGACGGCATAGGATCTTTGTGTAACGCTCAATCCCAATGTCCACGTTGTTCCTTACGGTATCCCTGATATTATTATCATATTTTTCGATTGTTACAGGTGATCTGTTTGAACCGGACATCCTGACCTGAACTATGGAAAAGAATCCTGACCTTTCGTAGCTATAATTCTATTTTGAGAATTCGAATGTCTATTCTGAAACGGCAATTTTCTGAATTTCGTATAGGTGGATCTTTTGAAAGAGATCTGTTTCTGTACTTTCGCAAGATATTGTACTGTTGCATTGTGCCTATACGAAAAAACTCTGTTTCTCCTCCCAACAGGAAAATCTATGTACTTTTGTTTATGACCCACACCGTGTGTAAACGTTATCGATGAGATTTAGTTAACACAACGTCCTTTCAAGAAAAAGAATGAATTGAAAGATCCAGTGCTGTGTTGTTTCCATATTGTCGATGATCGTATGTTTATTTGGATAATTTTGCATAAGTGTTTATTTTGTTTGTCGGATGTGTGTTCACGAGACATTTAGGTATACTAATATTTATATCGTATTATTTGCTGACACTTTGCCATAAATAAATATTACTGTGATTGAAATGAATTCGAAGATAGCTGCATTGATTATGGTTGCAATCGTCGTGATCGCGGGTACAGCGGTATACTACGTTTACAGCGATGATCAGAAAGATAGCGACACCATAGAAGGGAATGTCACTATAACCGACAGTCTCGGAAATGAGATTACGATCGAAGCACCTGTGAACAAGATATGTGTCACCAGTTCCAATGCTGCGGAATTCCTGCAGATTCTCGGCGTAGCGGATCGTGTCACATGCATAGATACAGACACGAAGGAACTTCTGGCCAATATATACGGTGACGCGAGGGACATAGGCAAATACAACAATCCCAACGGAGAGATAATGCTTTCAGAAAATACGAAGATATTGATATCTCAGTCGTCTTCGAGGTCGCTTTCCACTGCCGCAGAAGAAGCTTTGGAATCCAACTATGGCATAACCGTGATTCGTCTTGATTGTTACGGGGAGACAATGCTAAGGGATATCGAACAGCTTGCGTTGTTACTCGGATCCAAGTCGGTCAACGATGCACTGGAAGGATACATGGATCAGTATGAATCGATCACGGAGCACGTACTTTCGAAAGTGACCCCTTCCGAAAGCAATTTCCTTTTTGCATTCACATCCATGAAAAAATATTACAATCAGAATTCCGAACTCAGTAAGATTGTTGAATCCTTAGGAGTAACGAATTACACCAGAGAACTATCGTCGGTCGGTAGCGGCGTGTCAACGGACATAGATTCTGAAACGATATGGGACGCGGATCAATCCGGTGGCATATCGTATCTGTTCATACGCGGCCTGAGCAATTCAACGGGTCAGACATCATATCAGTCGTTCTTGGATAATTTCGAAGGATCTTACGATTTCAGAGACTTGAACGTCTCCGATTCGGGCAATACATATGTCCTGGAAACCGACATAATGTCCGGCCCCAGGGATTTCGTAGGATATGTTGTCCTTGCTGAGGTACTGGACATAGATACTGGATTGGAAGAATCCGCATTGGAACTTGCGAATGAGTTCAACGAGAAATACGGATTCTCCGAGGAATATTCCTGGTTGGCATACCAGGTCTGATCCCTCAATCAAGGATTTGGGCAGGATGGGTGAAGGAACAAGGCACAAAGATGTGGTTGATGAGATCAGAAGGGGTTCAAGCGAGTGGATCCTGAAGGATAGCTATGGACGGTCCGTTCACAAAAAACTCCTGTTCATAGGTGTGACCTTATTGTTTCTCGTTATAACAGCGATAGTGTCGGTAGGCATCGGTTCAGTGAGCATATCCTTCATCGATGTGACCAAATCCCTGGGACATGCGATCTTCGGATCGCTTGTCCCTCTTCCCGACAATCAATGGTATGCCACCATAGTGTATGCGAGATCTTCGCGCACGGTGTTGTGTATACTGTGCGGCATAGCACTTGCGATATCTGGTACTGTCATGCAGAACCTTTTGCGTAACCCCCTTGTCAGTCCGTTCACATTGGGTGTATCCTCTGCAGCATCGTTCGGTGCCGCAATGGGAATAGTGTTTTTACCTGCGATATTCGGTTCGGCGATCACAGACAGCATTGAGATCTTCGGCAATGATATATCTTTGAAATCTGTTTTGATCGTCGTATGTGCATTCACATGTGGTCTGGCGAGCATCGGAATAGTCCTGTTACTTTCCAGACGTCCGAATGTCTCCCGCTCCACCATAATCTTGTCCGGGGTCATAATCAGTTATCTTTTTCAGGCAGGAATCTCTCTTGCGAAGTACATTTCGGATGATGATGCATTGCGTGAAATAACGCTTTGGTTGATGGGCGGCATGTGGAATGCAACATGGGAAACGGACATTCTTTTGATACCGATAGTGATCATCTGCTTCATATTACTGGAGTGTATGTCGTCGAACCTGAATACCCTTTCAGCAGGTGATGACATAGCCAAGAATCTGGGCGTTAACGTAAACAGACTGAGAATGAGAGGATTGATAATATCCACCATGGTCACGTCCGCGTGTATATCCTTCACTGGCATAATAGGTTTCATCGGTCTGATGGCCCCACACCTGTGCAGACTTGTAATCGGTAACGATTCCAGATACCTCATACCTGCGTCTGCGTTGGTTGGGGCACTTATCTTGTTATTATCAGATACCGTAGCGCGTATTATAATCAGTCCTAGTGAATTACCGGTCGGTATAATCATGTATATCCTGGGTGGAGTGTTTTTCATCTGGATGGTATCCCGTAAAAACAAGGTGACATCGCTATGACGCTCAGTATAAAAGGGATCAGACAAGGATATGGCGATTCCATAGTTTTGGATGATGTCAGTTTGGATATTGAGAAGGGAGAGATAATGACCGTCCTAGGACCTAACGGTTCTGGCAAATCCACCCTTATTATGACGATCTGCAACATCATGCGACCAAAGACAGGAACTATCAACATCGATGGTAAGAATGCTTTAGAACTTCACGGAAAGGATTTCTCCAAGTTGGTCGGATATGTTCCACAGAAATATGTAACCGGAGATAGTTTACGCGTCTTCGAAGCTGTACTTCTGGGTCGTGCACCGTATATGGAATGGTCCTATTCGGAAGACGATTTTGAGATGGCTGCCAGAGCCATAGAATTGATGGGCATAGAAGACCTCATCGACAAGAATACGAAAGAGCTATCCGGAGGTCAAATGCAAAAGGTTGTCATCGCACGTGCTTTGGCCCAGAATCCAGAATACTATGCTCTGGATGAGCCTACGAGTGCCTTGGATCTGAAGAATCAATTATCCGCACTCAGTACTATGAAGAAAATAGTCTCATCCAAGGATGCGGGTGTGATCTTCGCCCTTCACGATATAAATCTGGCATTCAAATATTCTGATAAAGTCGTTTTGTTGAAGAATGGACATATATATTCGATTGGGAACCCAAGGGATGTCATAAACGAAGAGAACATAATGAATGTATATGGGGTTCACTGCGAGATATTGAACGGCTCTGACGGTATGCATGTGAACGTCTTCGAGGATAGATAGGGTCCGTACAATGATGTTTTATCTTTTTCACGCTCCTCCCAGCCTGGATCGGATCGTCTTTGACTTGAGATATGAGAACTCTTTCGTGTATTGACGCCAACTTAAAAACCAACCATGTCTGTACCGCGACGGTCGTTTCAAAAGACAAGAAAAATGTAATTAAAAAATTACAAAGTGTGCATCATCAGAATACAACGATGCATGACGATGGTGTCTCGTTGACATCAGACCGTCGATTTGTTAGATCATAA
>JBAYAO010000093.1:0-4595 GCA_041669745.1 Candidatus Methanomethylophilaceae archaeon
GATACGCGAAGACCGACGGTGTGCTTGATGACGTAGAGGACAACGCTCATGAGGGCGATGACCCAGACAGCTATCGATGCTATACCGATTAGCTGAACGCCCAGCTGGTGGACGCCACCGCCGTAAAGCAATCCGCTGTCGGTAGCGAGGAAGCCCACTAACATGGTACCGATGGCACCGCAGCTGCCGTGAACGGCGAATGCACCGACTGGATCATCTATTCTGACCTTCTTGTCGATGAATTCAGCAACGACAACGACGGCTATACCACATATTATACCGATCAGCATAGCTCCGTAATAGTCCACCACAGCACATCCCGCAGTGACACCGACCAATCCGGCCAGACATCCGTTCAGTGTGTATGTGACGTCCGGATGACCGAACTTGATCCAGGTGAGGCACATAGCTGCGACAGTACCGCAGGCAGCGGCAAGACAAGTGTTGACGATTATCTCGCCTGCAAGTTCTCCCATCTCGTAATCTGAGATCGCGAGGGTGGAACCACCGTTGAATCCGAACCATCCGAACCAGAGTATGAACACACCGAGGGTGGCGATGGTAAGGTTATGTCCGCGGATAGCGTTCGCACTGCCGTCCTTGTTATACTTTCCGATACGGGGTCCAAGGAAGAAGGCACCCAACAATGCGGTTATACCCCCCACCATGTGGACGACGGTCGATCCGGCAAAGTCGATGTATCCCATCTCAGCGAGGAATCCTCCGCCCCAGACCCAGTGAACGACCACTGGGTATATGAGAGCACACATTATGATGGAGACGAGACAGTAGGAACTGAATTTTGTACGCTCTGCCATACCTCCAGAGACGATGGTTGCCGCTGTTCCGGCAAACACCAGTTCGAATATTATGAACGCTCCCAAGGAGTATGATGCATCGAGGTTAAAGTTCGATATGAACAAGGTGGGCATACCTATGAATCCACCCACATCCTGTCCAAATGCGAATCCGAATCCGATCATTATGAATGCGATGGTCGCAAAACACATATCCAGCATATTCTTCATTGCGATGTTTCCAGCGTTTTTAGCTCTCGTGAAACCGGCTTCTACCATTGCGAAGCCCGGTTGCATAAAGAACACAAGGGCAGCCGTCACCAACACCCAAACGGTGTCTGTGGCGCTGTAGCTTGTAACTGCATCGGCAACTTGAAGTGCATACGATGTTACTAACATTTAGTCACCATTGCTTTTATAATCAATTGTCTATTAATACCTTTACATACTAGACAATTGTTGGTAAGTAAGAATAAACAACGAATGAACGTCTACTAAAATCCTATAATATGGATAAATGATATCAAAAATAACCAAAAAGTATCAGATTGGCGGGGACAAGATTTGAAAAAAATAAATTGTTTCCGTGTGTTCAAACGGCAGCATCAAAATACTGTCTAGTGAAACGTATGGACCACGACACCGCGATCATGGCATCCATGAACAGCAGGATCAACCAGATGGAATCAGATGAATCAAAGTATACTGCGGCCATATATATGCCGAAAGCGACGAATGATACCATAGAAACATGCCAAGCATACCATTTCCTGGTCTGTACAAGGTAAAGGCACACCAGACTAAGTACGCCTATGACAAGGCTGATGGCGGCAAAAATCAGATCTGATATATTGGCTGCGGCCATATACAGCATGAATATTCCTAGCAATGCATATATGATCGGCACTATGCGGATTATCATCGGTTTGTCAGATATGAAGCTCATGTCGTATGTTACCAAGCAGATTCACTATTAAAAGATTTCACTATCTATTTGTCTATCATACTATGTATTTATTGTACAAATGACCAAACAGTATGAGATTACTCAATGGAACCTATGTGTGTTTAACTCATATTCATGGCACGGTGTCACCCAACGGCGTAATGGGGATGTTTTTATTCCATGCACAACAGCTCTCATTAAATAATCCAATCACCGATAATAGCGCTATGCAGTCGGATGTCAAGATCGCCATCGTAGCACCTGTTATGGGATTCCTCTTCGTAGCGATATATTATCTCATGGTCGGTTTGAACAGATTGAATTCGGAGTACGGATTTTTAAGCGATACGGGGTCTCTGAGCATTCCGATACTGGTATGTGGGGTATCGCTCCTCGTAGTTGCTTTCGTTTCCATGTTCAAATTCCATATGATCGGGGGTATGACATTTTTCATGGCGGGAATTGCCGCACTCTATGTGTATAACGCAGACGTGGTGGCAATAAGCGATGTGTTCAGATTGGTAGTTGCGATGGTATCTCTGGTCCTTGTATACATGTCATACAGGGTAAGGGACTTCCGTTTGATGATATTCAACACGCTGATGGTAATCGCATTCATCGCGGCTATGAACACGCTGGATTATGATCATCAGAATCTTATCGTTGCGTCGGTTCTGATGATAGGCGGAATCGTCGCATTGGCGGCAGCTGTGTCAGAATGGATATACCTCCAGGATGTGATGATCGACTGCGGGGACGACTTCATTGATTTTTCGGATGACAGGGAAGAAAGTTGAAGTAATTATCACGGAATGCCCTCTGGTCAATGAGATTCTGTCTCAGGATTGAAGAGGGCTGATACTCCATCCTCCGTTACGCTTGGCTATTTGAAAAGTCCTGTATTGACGATATCATAGGCAAAGTATGGAAGAAGAGCCCCATCCATAAGTGAAAAGCACGATACAGAAACGTCCTGATATCGTTCTGTTTGTAACATTCGTCTGATGAAGGTCATAAAGATCTGTGGATTCAAAGGCATGATGTCGGGAACAAATGTGCTGCCCGCAGTCTTTACTGCAGTAACGGTGATTCTTCTCTTCGTGACCTATGGGCCTCTGTTCTTAAGACAGAGGGTTATTTTGTTAAATATGCGGGTTGAGGATCAGAACCTCGCATCAGAGTCGTGAAAAGGAAGGATATGCCGCATCATGATATCGAAGAAAAGATCAGATCGATCCATCAGTACACAGGGCGGATAGTTCATTATCGTTTCAAAAAGTGCGGATATACGTTCTGAGAACAGAGGCGAGGCCAGAATCGCATGTGGGCAAGATATCCTGACAACATCCAAAAATCTACGATGTCCAATGTATGTCCATACGAAATGAATTTTACCGTTATTGCGTCGGTACAGTCGTCCTTAGGTATGGTTCGACAAAACAAATCCATGTCGCATGCATCTTCTTGGAATCGGTAAAATGTTTTAGAATCTCGCCGGTGTATATGCGTAACTAGTCGATCCTGCGATAGGTTAAAACAACGGTCGAAGCTACAGTTTTCTGATCATATCGTCTCTATCTTTCCTCTTCTTCTCTCTGATAGGATATCCTTCTTTGGCGTGTCCTACAGCGATAACAAGACGTATCCTTTCTTTGGTGCCGAGTATACTTTTGATCTTCTTTTCATCGAACATGCCCAGTATACAGGTATCAAGTCCGCATTCTGTGGCTTCAGCGGTAAGATATGCACACGCAATGCCTATATCAATGGAACGGAAATCCTGATCCTTTACCGCAGAACCTGTTTTGGCAGAGATGTTGTACCTGTCTTCCGAGAATATCACGAATGTGCTGCAGTCCTCGATGAACTTATTCATCGACATGCTCCTCGCCTGCGAGATCTCCTTTCCCTTATCTCCTGTGGCAATCCACATGATGTATGGTTGAGAATTGCAGGCCGATGGAGCCAGCCTTGCGGACTCGAGGCATCTTTCCAGTTTATCTGCTTCTGCAGGTCTTGCGGGATCGAACGAACGACAGCTCTGTCTGGTCTCGGCTATCTTGATGAATTCCATGTAGAGGGGATATCCATGCTAGATGATTTCTCTTTCTATGTCACATATCGATGGAACGTATGATTGATGCCGGGTCTTCAGAGGTCATAAGCGATGACATCAGACATATTCCAGCAGCTCCGTGTTCTATTGCAAGCGAAGCATTATCGGCGGTTATGCCGCCGATCGCAAAAACAGGTAAATCGATATTTTCACAGATCTCGGTCAAAGTGTCTAATCCACGCGGTTTCATCCCGGATTTGCATCTGGTTTCGAAGACATGTCCGAATATCAACCGATTAGCACCCAGTTCTGCAGCCTCTGTTGCTTCCTTGAGACTGTGAACGGATGCGCCCACATCATCGAAGAGAGTAAGTTCAGAGGAATGGGTCCTCAGCAACGGCATAGGCATCTGTATATTCGTTATCCCAAGTTCAGATGCCACGTCAATGAAGGAATTAACACATAGGGGAACGTCATATCTATGACAGATATTCATGCATTTTTCTGCAAGGATCATATAATCAGATTCAGGGAGGTCCTTTTCTCTAAGGACGATCATCCGCGGTCTGGCTTCAGCAATCCTGATTATCTGTTCAAAGAAGGGATGCAAACAATTCCTTCTATCCGTGACGGCGATTATCATAGTCTCACGTAATCATTGAACACAGGCTGGAGTCCATTATCGACAAGTGCCTTTCGGACCTCCGTGACATTTCTTGGATCGGAGATATTGAACTGTTCATCACCTTTTTCTTCATCCGCGCGTCCGCCTATCCCGACACAGACGCCAGCGGAC
>JBAYAO010000094.1:0-4548 GCA_041669745.1 Candidatus Methanomethylophilaceae archaeon
CGATTTCTCCTGCGGAAAAGTTCCGCAGACGAGTCATGCGAAAGTGAATGGATAACTCTGGGATTCGGTTCGCACCTTTGCGTATGTTGTTAAATTATCTACTAATGATTGTTATGTAATTTTTCAGCTTATATCAAGTTTAAACCGAATTAATATTATGAAGAATGTGTTATATAGTAGTAAATTGTTCATTATTGTCATGAAACAATATGAATTGAAGCGTCTAATGACGAAGTTCACCGAACGTTTCAATCAACTCTATAAAGATAAGATGGAAAGCCGCGACGAGAACGGCAAGAAGTACACTCTGTACAGGATCTCGCGCGAGATCGGGATATCCGACACCACCATGAGGAAGTATCTGGAAGGCGTCGGAACACCGAACTTCGAGAACCTCCTCGCCATAATGGAATACTTCGAGGTGAGTTTCGACTGGTTGATCGGACGCGAGGAATACCAATCCGAAGCGGTGGTCGAAGGAGTGGAGAAATACGGTCTTTCCGAAAAGGCCGCGATGAATCTTGTGAAGGCGCACAACGGAGAGGTCGTCGGCGACGTCGGCGACTATTCCATGGAGACGTTCAATCCCATAATCTCGGGGGACCTCGATCTCAAACCGACATTCCTGGTGGACGATCTGGTGAAACAGAATCCGGTGAGGATGGCAACCAGCGAGGAGAGGTACGACGAGACGCTTGTGCAGCAGGAGCTCGACACCCTGAGGATGATGATAGAGGACTGGACGATCATCCGCAAGATGAACGCCTATCTTCATTCGACACCGCAGGACTTCGCCAGACTCGCGGGATTCAACTACTTCGAACTGGACTCGTTCCATCTTGATGTTGTGAACAGGGACATGAAACGCAAGAAGGACAGGACGTTCGCGGAATCGATGGAGAGATACCCGGACGCCTACAAGATACGCATCGGGGCCGACGGCAACGTCAGGATGATGACGGGAACGAAGTGGTGATACTGTGGCAAGGAAGACGAAGGGCTCCAACGGACCGTACGATCCCCATATGGAGAACGTTATCATGAAGATCCTCGCCGACGGGAGCGTCGTCTACCGTCTGAGGAAGAAGAATGCCGAAGGGAAGGAATTCTCAAGGGTCCTGCATCCCGAACCGGGGATGTTCGATCAGGACATCATGAACTGGCTTTTCGAGGAACGCAGGAAGTTCTACGGAGAAGTGTCGCTCTCGCACGGATGCATCAACTCGAAGACGCCGCTGGCCGAATACTTCGATACTGCCTTCGTCAAGAAGAAGAGACTGCAGGTACGCGAGAAGACCATCTTCGATTACATTGCACTGTTCAACAACCACGTACGCGGTGATTTGGGCAAGATGCCCATAGGCAACATAACCAAAGTGGACCTGATGGAATACTACAGACGCAGGTCCGAGAACGGCGTCAGGGAAGGTACGATCCAATCGATCCACAGATTGATACGTGCGATACTGTCCTCGGCATTGGACGACGATATCGTCAGCAGGAACGTCGCGATGGGGAGAGGCATCGCACCCAGAAAGAAGGTTCCCAACGGAAAGGCCCTGAGCGAGGATGACGTACTGCGTTTCCAGGACTGCCTTCAGCAGGAGGAACCGTTCTGGAAGACGCTGTACAGCCTGATGCTCCATACAGGTTGCAGAAGGTCCGAGATCGCCGGACTCAGGTGGGAGGACGTGGACCTCATGGAGGGGACGATACACATCAGGCACAGCCTTGTGTACACCCCGAGACTCGGAGTGATACTGGACGAGACCAAATCGGAGATGTCGAACCGTTCGATACCTCTGATGCACGACGACAGGATGGCCCTGTACGAGATGTACAGACAATGCAACCACGGATTCGTGTTCACCTTCAATCCTGACCCCGAGAAACCTATGTTCCCGGACACGATATCGCGCCATCTGTCGGATCTCTGCGACAGATACGGGATCACCCACATCACGCCGCACATGATAAGGAGAACGCTGCCCACTCTGTTAATAACGAAATACAAGGTGGATCCGAAGACGCTGCAGTGCATCCTCGGGCACTCGAACATCTCAACGACATTGGGATACTACACCGTTGTCGACGATGCACAGAGACGCGAGACGCTTGAGATGTATGGGGACATCATCAAACGTTCCGAAAAGAGGACATCGGAGGATGACAGGACCGGCCCCGCATCGGAGAACATGAGATTCATTCCCAGATCGGACGATATGAGCTTCGTAGTAGGTGGGAAGAGACGCGAATGAACACCGCCTCCATCAAGAGGGATGTAGCCGATCGTGCCGTAAGTTCTGGCGGAATCAGTCTCATTTCTAGTCTCATTTCTAGTCTCAGATTTGGTACTGATCCGATTTACAGTCTCAAATGTTGTGTTAGTGTCAACTCTGCCAGAAATCTGCCAACTCTGCCAATGAAGAGAAGATCGGGAAACCATTCGATCAACACGATATCGCAGAATACCATTTAATGAAGATAAAGCTATGAGGGAACGGAATGATCGAGGACCTGCACACAGAATTCAAGGAATCATGGGCGGACAAATACCTGCGCAACATAGCAGCGTTCGCCAACACGGACGGCGGAACCCTTTACATCGGGATCGATGACAAGGGAAATGTTGTCGGAGTCGACGACTTCCAATCATTGCTGAAGATCCTGCCAGACAAGATCGATTCCAACCTCGGCATCGTTCCGACCGTCGATAACCACGTCGAGAACGGATTGAATTACATATCCGTGACCGTTAAACATAGCGATGAACCGATATTCTACGGAAGCAAGCTCTACGTCAAATCCGGAAGCACCACAAGAGAGATCCCGCGCTCTGAACTGAGACTGTTCCTTTCAAGGAACCCAGAGAACGCATGGGCCAATTCGCCTGCCGAAGGTCTTGATTTCAAGGATATCGACACATATGCATTCAGGGAATTCAAGAAGAGGGCCAAGGAATACAGGGAATTCACCGATTCTGAACTGGACCTTCCGATGGAAGCGCTGCTGGACAAGTTGGATCTCGTCTCCAACGGCCACCCCACACGCGCCGCGGCAATCCTGTTCTGCAATCATCCGACCGAGATCTCCGCGGCAGCGCAGATACGCATAGGCCGCATCAGGAATGCGGAGTTCGAATTCTCCGACGAATTGGATGCGCCGCTGTATCTACAGGTCGATATGATCATCGAACTCATCAAGACGAAATACACGACATCGCCGATGACCTACGACGGATTGGCCAATATCGAGAACCACCCGTATCCCCTGGATTGCATTCGCGAAGCCGTACTGAACGCAGTGATCAACACAGACTACGAACTGAGTGTGCCTATCAAGATAATGGTGTACGACGACCACATGGAGATACTCAATTTCGGCGGACTTCCGTATGGAACAGATCTGGACACAATCATCAGGAATCACGTCTCCAATCCCAGGAATGTCGGCATGGCATCGACATTCAGAAAAGCGCATTACGTCGAGAAATACGGACGCGGATTCGAGAAGATGACATCGCTCTACAAGGATTCCGGCGTCGATCCTCCGACGTTCGACGCTTCTGACACGTTCTTCTGTGCCAAATTCACCGACATCGTTCACGCCAAAGGTATTGTGGCCAGGGACTTCAACGGCGAACCGCTGCCTAAGAAAGGCGGAGTTACGTCGCAAAGAAAACCGGAACTGCAATACGACGATCTCACTAAGATCCAGAAGGGCATCATATCCCTGATATCTGAAAATCCGGGAATGTCCGCGATATCGATGGCCGAATCCCTGAACGTTTCAGAGAGAACAGTAAGAAGAAATCTTTCAAAACTGATATCTGCAGGAGTCGTCATGAGGATCGGCAGCGATAAAAGTGGTTCTTGGTCTATCGTCGAAAGAAGATAAACATAGACTTTGCAGGGTAAATGTCATGGTAAATGTCATGGTAAATGTCATGGTAAATTGCAAGATCGACCTTTGCCTCTTCGACAGATTACATTCTTCCACCTGAAACATCGAAGAGGTCGGATTGAAGTCACCAATAATCAAAAACACGCTTGTCAAGATCTTTCGGCTCTTTGACATCCCATTTCTTGCAGAACTCATCCCAAGCATTTAGGAATTCCTTTTCGCTGACGTCGCCTGCTTTCCAAAAATCATATTTGTGAAGCACATCTCCGAGATCGTAGACCATCCTTGCGAATACAGGCGAATCCTCCTTGATGGTGTTGAAATAGTCCTCGAATACGTACTCGTAGTAATCCTCCAAATATCCCCCGCTCATTTTATCACCCAATCATTTTTTACCCTGAACCAATCTGAACCAATCTGAACCAATCTGAACCAAAGTGCCTTTCTGAGTTTTAGGGTGGAAACCGAATCAATCTTGGAAATTGATTCGGTTTCTAGTCCATTTATCATCCATTATGATTGGGGCCCGCATAGATCGGCTCAATAGATAGAAGATAGGACGGCGTTTTACATAATATTACCTATTATCGAAAAGGATTCGTGGCCCATCGTCGAAAGAAGATTGACACAAATTTTGCAGGTTAA
>JBAYAO010000095.1:0-4476 GCA_041669745.1 Candidatus Methanomethylophilaceae archaeon
CCGGTGATGGCCGACAACGGTTCTCTGTATTCGATTTTCCCGGATAATTTCCCTGACGGAATGAGAAGATTGTGCGCGAAAGCGGACGTGATCCTTCCGAATATCACAGAGGCCGTTCTTATGCTCGGAGAGGAATACAGGGAGGGTCCGTACGATAGGGAATACATTGAACACATTCTGATAAAACTCGGAACCATCGGCGCCAAAAAAGTCATACTCACGGGCGTATACTTCACAAAGGATAAACTCGGTGCCGCTGCATACGATGTCGGGACAGGTGAGATATCCTATTCATTCCGCGATACGATTCCAGGATATTATCACGGTACAGGCGATGTGTTCGGTTCGGCGACCGTTGCATCGTTGATGAACGGACTTTCACTTTCGAGGGCGAACGATATTGCGGTGAATTACACGGCCGGAAGCATACAGAGGACAAGAGATGCAGGTACCGATATAAGATTCGGTGTGAATTTCGAGGCGGGCATCCCGCAACTCATAAAAGACATAGGGATGATAGGATAGATATGCCGATTTTGGAAAATATAGGCGATCTGAGTTTAAGAGTTTCGCATCTGGCACAGATAATATGGAAGGAGTGCTATGCGGACATCCTCTCCGAGGGGCAGATCGACTACATGTTGGATCATGGACAGTCAAAAGAGGCCATATCCAAGCAGATCGCAGATAACGGATACGAATACAGGATCATCACCGACAATGAAAGGGATATCGGATACTATGCATTCTTCATTGACGGAGATTCCCTTTTTCTAAGCAAGATATACGTCCTGCATGAGGCCAGAGGAAAAGGATTTGGTACATTAGCTTTGAAAGATGCTTGCACGTATGCCGAAAATCATGGATTGAAAACGGTCAGCCTGAGGGTCAACAAGAAAAATACCAATGCGATAAAGACCTACAAGGCAAATCATTTCACGATTTGCTGTGAAGACAAATCCGATATAGGTCGGGGTTTTTTCATGGATGATTATCTGATGAAGAAAGATATAGGTCAAACGTGGTGAGTATCTGTTCATACCGACGACGATCGAAGAGGTTGAGGAAAAGGGATGGAACTCACTCGATGTGATTATAATATCCGGAGACACATATATCGATTCTGCATATAACGGAGCTGCGCTAATAGGACACTGGCTCATAGATAACGGATTCAAAGTTGGGATAATATGCCAGCCAGATATCGGGTCGGATGCAGACGTGGGAAGATTGGGTGAGCCAAGATTACTCTGGAGTGTTACGGCTGGCTGTGTCGATTCGATGGTCGCAAATTATACGCCGACAAACAAATTCCGCAAGGATGATGATTTCACGCCGGGCGGAATCAATAACAGACGTCCGGACAGAACATGCATCGTGTACACGAATCTGATCAAAAAATATCATAAGGGAAAACCTGTCGTTCTGGGCGGTGTAGAGGCAAGTCTGAGGCGCATAGTGCACTACGATTTCTGGACTGATTCCCTGAGGAGATCGATATTGTTCGATTCTAAGGCGGACATAATAACATACGGTATGGCTGAGCGTAGCAATCTACTGCTGGCACAGCGTATTCGTGATGGCCTGGATTGGCGCGGGACACGAGGCATTTGCTACATCTCTAACGAGAAACCCAAGGATTTCATCGAGCTTCCGAGTTATGAGGATTGTGTTCAGGCGGATGGCAGCTTCATAAAGGCATTCAAAACGTTCTATCACAATAACGATCCGATCACGGCAAGGGGTATGGTCCAAAAACACGGCAGCAGGTATCTTGTTCATAATCAACCTTCGACCGTTTTGGATTCCGACCTGTTGGACCGCATCTACGAACTGGATTACGAGGATGCAGTCCATCCTTACTATGCAAGGCAGGGACATGTCAAATCCATCGAAACGATCAGGAATTCCATCACTACGCACAGAGGCTGCTACGGTGAATGCAATTTCTGCGCAATTGCGATAATGCAAGGCAGAACGGTCGTCAGCAGAAGTGAAGACTCGATAATGAGAGAAGTCCGTCGTATGGTACGCAGAAAGGGTTTCAACGGTATCATAAACGATGTCGGAGGACCGACAGCGAACATGTATGGCTTCGAATGTGCGAAAAAGTTGAAGTCCGGTGCATGTCAGGATAGAAGATGCCTCTATCCGGAACCCTGTCGGCACCTCCCCATAGATCATTCCAGACAGAAGAAACTGCTTACTCGCATAAGAGGGGAGGAAGGGGTGAAAAAGGTCGTTATCGCCTCCGGCATACGTTATGACATGATCATCGCGGACAAGGGTCATGGAAGAGAGTATCTGACATGTCTGATAAAGGACCATATCTCGGGTCAGATGAAGATAGCCCCGGAACACGTGTCCGAAGAAGTTCTGAAAATGATGGGCAAACCGGGGAAGAATGTGTTGTTGGAATTCAAAAGGCAGTTCGATGAGATCAACAAGGAACTGGGGAAGGATCAGTTTCTAACGTACTACCTCATAGCAGCACATCCCGGTTGTTACGATCACCACATGGAGGAACTATCTTCGTTCTGCAGAAACTATCTTAGAACGAATCCGGAACAGATCCAGATCTTCACTCCGTCTCCGTCAACGATCTCCACGATGATGTACTACACGCGCAGGGATTGGAACAATACCACAAATATAAAGTCTGAGCACTCCATGCAGAGGAAGCAGAGACAGAAGGACATCGTTCTGGATCCGAAGAAGGTGAGATGATGCGTTGCGAAGATATAGAGGAGATGAGACGGAAGGCCGATGAGGGGGATACGGAGGCTGCCGTCAAGCTTGGGATATCGTATCTTTACGGAGACGGTGTCGATGTGGATTATGTCCAGGCTTTCATGCGCCTTCAGGACGCCGCGCTTAAAAACGACGGTCAGGCCCAACTGCATCTGGGACATATGTACGAAAACGGATTGGGGATTGAAAAGGACATCTGGACCGCACTCACCCTGTACAGAAGATCATACGGGGTGAGAACGCCCGGTTCCAGAAAGGCTATGGGTAATGCTTTCGACATGATAGTGGAGGAAATACCCGTCACCGGTTCACTCACGATAGGGAAAAAATCCGCTGTAACCTCATGTTGCGAGAGGTTCAAAGAACATATGAGGATGGGCCGGGTGATCCTGCTCGAAGACGGAAATGAAGAGAATTTCTACATGAGCAACACGAATCATGACTTCAGGATGGACGAATGTCCGTTCTGCGGTTGCACAGTGGTTCACGAAAAATGATTTTTAAGGCCTTCGTTCGTATCTTCATGCAAACCGGGAAAAATCGTTACAAGGAATTATATCGGTAATCCACAATCAGCACTCATGTTCGCCGATGCCTGTGAAAAGGCGATGAAATTTACGAGGCCGGTGATAATCTCCACACGTTCGGTCGACGGAAGTGTGACCTCGGGCTGTGCTTCGTTTGTGGTTATAAACAGAGACGGTTGGTTCATGACGGCCGGTCATGTTTTCGACTCCTTCATGAAGCTGAAGGAGGACAAGGCAAAGATGGACGAGTTGGAGTCGCTCAACCAGGCGCCACATTCATCTATGCGCAAAGAGATCAAGAAAGATCCGAAATGGCTTACGAATCAGTCGTTCTGGTGGGGTTGGGACGGCGTAAGGATGTCGGAGGTATATGTCAACCGCGAGATAGATATCGCGGTTGGCAGATTCGATGGTTTTAAACCCGAATGGATCACCCAGTATCCAGTATTCAAGGATTCTTCAAAGATGCGTCCGGGAACAAGTCTCTGCCGCATCGGATTTCCTTTCATCGACAGCAGTACCGATTTCGACGAAAAGACGCAGAGTTTCCGTCTTAGACCGGGAGTACTGCCCATGGCCTTCTTCCCGAATGACGGGATACACACGCGCAATGTTCTCACGGGAAGAAGCAAAGACGGGGATTTTGAGATGTTGTACGTTGAAACATCCACACCCGGACTAAAAGGTCAATCAGGAGGACCGATATTCGACAGGAACTGTAATATCGCCGGTCTTCAGGTACGTACGGCACACATGCCTTTAGGATTCACACCCAGTGTGCAATACAAAGGAGACACGGTCATCGAGAATCAGTTCATGAATGTGGGTATAGGGATTCATGTGAAGACATTGCTTGCAATATTGGACAGCAGGGGCGTGAAGTACGCCTGTGAAGGTGACGATCAAGGATTCAGGATCATCGATTGAGTGATTCCTGAGAGACCCAATACGTCCGAATGCTTTTCTAACGATTGACGCTGACGGTTCTATATCCTTCAATGATTGAAAAGTGATAGTATAAGTATTCTGACTCAGTTAGCATCTACATGGTCGTTATGAGCATAGAAGGCAAGCAATTCATCGGGCCCCTGATCTTCGGTGAAGACGCCCTTCCCAATGTACCTGCCGTGGCATTGATCTGTACAGAGGCAGGCGAAGGCGTAAAGATAATGGGTGTGGTCGAAGGTGACGATATCGC
>JBAYAO010000096.1:0-4397 GCA_041669745.1 Candidatus Methanomethylophilaceae archaeon
CGCGTGAAATATGAACGTGATGTCCCGCCCAGACAGATGAAAACGTATTTCATGTGACAATCCCTGGTTACACTGCGGAATGCGTATTCTGATTTCGATAACCCTCAGAAAGGATCGATTGGGAATCACGAAAATCCTTGAATTCGGGATACCGTAGAGATTGAATTTATGGATATACAACAAAATAGGCAAAGACCACCGTAAACACATCTCAACCATGACTGTAAAAACTGAGGGTCTCATTTGCGGACCTCCACAAACAGGTCCACTCTGGATGATACAAACACAAGATAACTTGGAAGGTATGATAAATTACCACAAATCCATATTTTGGCAGAATTTTCAACTCGGATGATTCTCTGTGAATCCATTTATGACGAAAAACGTCAAACATATTTGCGAATACGCTGAGACACCGGATTGATCAATCATATGTTTTCTCGTTTATTGCACGATGAACGATCAACGATAACAATCGAGTGTGGGGTGCGTATAACGGCATTTATTTATACGATAATCTCAGTTGGACGTATAATCCAGCATAACCTATATGGTGATTACCAGATGAATAAGAAAATGATTGCAATTGCTCTGATCGTTGTTCTGGTCGTGGCCGGACTGGGTATCGGCCTCAGCGTAAACAACGACAAAGACAAGACAGGACCAATAACCGTCACGGATGGGAGCGGGACCGTTTTCACATTCGAGAAACCCTGCGAAAGGGTCATAGTCTACAGTAAATACATCGCGGAAGCGATGATCCTTATGGGTGTATCCGACCTCGTTGTCGGAACTACGAGCACGGTGATCAACGACACCAACTACAGCTCCTATTACACCAACGCGACCGACCTGGGAACGAAGACGACTACAGGAATGGACATCGTCCTGACGCTTAATGCCGATGTCATCATATCGTACAACTCCAACGACAACACACAACTGGTCAACACAGGCATACCTGTGGTCGAGATCGGAGCGGCAAAGAGCTCGGAGGTCATTGACGACATAACCACCCTCGGAAAGATCCTGGGAAAGGAGACGGAGGCACAGAAGATCCTCGACTGGTATGAACCATACTACAATGTGGTGACCAAGGGAGGATCGAGCGAAACCACATTCGCACTCGAAAGCGCATCCAAGACGAAACTCACATTCTGCAATCCGACAAGCACACCAGGAGCGCTCCTTGAGACTGCAGGCGGGACGAACGTGTTCACGACTACGTCGACCACATATACGTATCCCGAAGGAGCGACACTGATAGAACTGAATCCGGACGTCATCATGGTCGTAACGTACAACAGCAGCTGGAACACCGAATCGCTCGATGCATATCTGCAAACGATCTATGGCAGATCCGGATGGGATAATATCGCCGCAGTTCAGAACGGCGATGTGTACATGATATCGAATGATATCGTGGGCGGGATACGCAGTGTCATAGGCGCTATGTTCATGCTGTCTTTCATAGACAGCGCATACGAGGATGTGAACGTGTCAGACCTCGTGGACGAGTACAATGCGATAGCCGGTACCGATTTCAAGAACATGGTCGTCTATACTGGCAGCACGGCGTGAAACCAGGGGAATGCTCTCCCTTTTTCTTACTTTTATATGACGTGATGATCAATGGATGACCGTGAAGAACCGTCCTGCTGGACAAGATTCATCGAACTGCTCAAAGGAACGAGAATGGACGACACGGCTCGCGGCAAATACGAGGGCGGAAGGAGGAGGAAGGTACTCGCCATACTGCTGTTGACCGTCCTGACCGCGGTGGTGTCCGTTGCCGTATTGGGTATAGGTGCTGTCATCGTACCCTTTACAGATGTCGTGAGAGTTATTTTCCACCCCATATTACCCCAGATGTGTCAAGAACCTACTTTCTCGTATTACACCGACATCATCGTGGACTATCGAGCGCCACGCATATTGCTGGCGATACTCACCGGCGCATGTCTGGGTGTGGCCGGAGCATCGATGCAGGGCATACTCCGGAACCCACTCGCAGACCCTTTCACGTTGGGATTGTCCTCGGCTGCATCCTGCGGTGCGGGCATCGCATTGGTGTTGGGACCCGTGGTTCTGGGCTCCGCATACAATACGGTGATCAGCATCTGGGGCACCACCATCACAATGAACTGGATATTCATGGCCGTAATGGCATTCCTGATGGGATTGAGCAGCGTTGTCATAATCATAATGATGACCGGTCGCAGATCGGTATCGAGATCGACCCTCATACTTACCGGTGTAGTCATAGGATACCTGTTCTCTGCGGTACTCTCCTATCTCAAATACATATCCGATGAAGCTGTGCTAAAGGACATAACCATGTGGCTCCTCGGAGGGATGTGGGGCGCATCCTGGAGTGCGATAATCATCGTCCTCCCCGTGGCTGTCATAGGCATCGCGATACTGGAATCATATGCCGTCGACATGAACACGCTCTCGATCGGCGATGATGTCGCGAAGAATCTTGGTGTGGATGTCAGGAAACTTAGGATCAAGATCCTCATTTTATCGGCACTGATAACCTCTGTGTGCATAGCATTCACTGGCATCATCGGATTCGTAGGTCTCATGGCCCCCCATATCGTCCGTATACTGGTCGGCAACGATCATAGATACCTGATTCCGTTATCGGCCATGTTGGGTGCATTGATCCTGGTGAGCTGCGATGCCCTGGCCCGTATCATCGTGGCACCTAACGACCTCCCTGTAGGCATCATAATGTACGTCATCGGAGGCTTGTTCTTCATGTTCCTGGTGAGGAAGATGAGAGGAGGTTACGATATATGAGGATCGAGGTGAATGATCTGTCTCAGGGATATGACACCACATCCATATTCGACGATATATCGTTCGAAACCGACAGCGGAGAGATAGTCGCCCTCCTGGGACCGAACGGTTCCGGCAAATCCACTCTCATAAAGACGATATGCAACATCATGCCGCCACGATCGGGACGCGTACTCATCAACGGAACCGATGTTTCCGACTATGACGTCACGGATCTGGCTAAGATATTATCATATGTACCACAATCGTCTACATCAGCAGTATACACGACGGTCATGGATACCGTGCTTCTGGGAAGAAGACCCTACATATCGTGGTCATATCGCGAAAAGGATATCGATTACGCAATAGACGCCATGAAGAAGATGAAGGTGGAAAAGTACTCAGATCGTAACGTATCCGAGCTGTCCGTAGGACAGAGACAAAGGGTCTTGCTTGCCAGATCCCTCGCTCAATGTCCATCTTTCTTTATTCTGGATGAACCTACGAGTGCCCTGGATCTGAAACACCAGATGAACACGATGATCACGATGAGGGATATCGTCCACGACAACAATGCAGGGATGATCGTGGCTTTGCACGACATAAACCTCGCCCTGAACTATTCCGATAAGGTCCTGATGCTCAAGGACAAGCATATTTTTGCCTCCGGAAGACCCAGGGAGACGATAACACAGGATACCATACGCTCCGTTTACGGTGTGGAATGCAAGATAGTCGAGATGGATGAGGGCAGATTCATACTGCCTCTTTCTCCCTGTGATACAGAAGATGGGAATGATGATTGAATGGATGAACACACAATACAGCCGTTCACGGCCATGATATTATGAGGGAAGAAATAAATGGATAGGAAAACAAGAATCGCCGTCATACTGTGGGATAGCCATATCCCCATATTGGAGCGCATAGCGCCCGATATGGATGAGGACCTGGAGATCATAAGGGCACCTTCTGAGAGGAACGATGCCCAGATGAACGATATCGTGGAACGCATCCAATCCGCTGATGCCGCCGTGATATACATGCATGGGACAGACTTCTGCGACGACATGGAAAGAAGGCTTTCAGAAATTAAAGACAGCATGAAGATCATCAGTTTCGGCAACGACCCCAGCAAATGGGGACTGACGTCGGTCGATCATGAGGTGGCCGTCAGAACATTCGAATACATGATGAAGGGAGGGGACGAGAACCTGCGCAGGATGTTCGATTTCATTGCGAAATCCCTTCTGGGAAAGAAAGGAGACGTACTTCCCCCTGTGGACGTTCCTTGGCAAGGAATAATATCATTGGATGACGACATCATCTACGACTCGCCGGACGAATACATCGACGGTAACAACCTAGATAGGACGAAGCCGTTCGTCGGTATAATCGGATCCAGGCCCGCTTATCTCATGGATGGGCTGAAAGTGGAGAAGGACCTTGCGACGAGATTGAGGGAAATCGGCGTGAATCCCATACTCGTATTCGTCGCATTCTCGAAGAAACCGGAGTTCGGAGCCCTGAGCCATACCGATGTCATCATGAAATACTTCTGCGAGGACGGAAAGACTCTTGTCGGAGCCATAGTCAAGTTCTCCACGGGA
>JBAYAO010000097.1:0-4333 GCA_041669745.1 Candidatus Methanomethylophilaceae archaeon
AATTTATTTTAGCGGATAATGCACAAAACCGACATTTTAAATAACATGGTCGCGTAGTGCGAATTACCTTGACCGAAGGGGGAGACCGTTTGATGTGGTCTTTCACCGAGATTTGATATCCGAGGTGATGTCTGTCTGGTCTTTCGCAGGTGAACCCGCTCTGGTAGATTTGCTATGGCGGGTTCCATTCGCTTAGTTCCTGAATCGTTCAGTGGAGGAAGGACGTCTTTATTGTCGTCATCCCTGATGAGTTCCGAGATTTCCTGGCATTAAGATGTCTATACTCAGCGGTAGCTTTCTTCTACTTTCACGATGGGAGGACAAAGTCCTCGGTCAAGTCGAAAACGGAGTAGCAGACATGGGCTTGAATAAGAGCGTAAAAAGACCGATAAAAGCCATCGATGACAGATTCAACAGTATTATGAAAGCAAAAATGTGTTCAACGAGATCCAAGGTAGAGAAACCGCTGAGAAGCGCATTATCGAATTTTCATGCATCCCATAATTACGGTAAATCGTACGATGACATCTTTGCGGATACTGAATTCCCGACGGATGATAACGGCGATCGTATAGCACTCAGAGTAAGAAATCTTTCCAAAATCTTCGGAAAGCATCCAGAGGGTGCCATCAAACTTCTGGAGAAGGGCATGAGCAAGGAAGAGGTACACAGAACGACATCGAACGATGTCGGGATATACGACGTTTCTTTCGATGTCAGGGAAGGGGAGCTGTTCGTACTGATGGGCCTGTCCGGATCCGGCAAGTCTACACTCGAGCGCTGTATGAACAGGCTGATACAACCCACATCCGGACAGGTGATCGTAGACGGTCTTGACATCACGTCGCTGGATGAGGACGTTCTCCGTATGGTAAGACGAAAGAAGATGTCCATGGTATTCCAGAATTTCGGTCTGTTACCCCATCGGGATATCAAGAACAACGTGGCCTACGGTCTGGAGGTACAGGGTGTCTCCGAGACGGAGCGTCTTCAAACAGCCAAGAAGTACATAGAGATGGTAGGTCTCTCAGGTTATGAGGACAATTATCCCTCGGATCTGAGCGGCGGTATGAAACAGAGGGTCGGTCTCGCAAGAGCACTGGCCACGGATCCGGATATACTTTTCATGGACGAGGCATTCAGCGCTCTGGATCCGATGATACGGAGCGATATGCAGGATGAACTGCAAAAGATACAGTCTGAACTGAGAAAGACGATAGTCTTCGTCACGCATGATCTCAACGAAGCCCTGAAACTCGGAGACAGAATAGCCCTTATGAGAGACGGACGGATCGTTCAGATAGGAGTCGCAGAGGATATTCTCAGGAATCCCGCAGATGATTACGTAAGTCGTTTCGTCAGAGAGGTAGATCGTACCAAAGTTCTGACCGCGGGGGTATTCATGAGAAGGCCTCGCAATATTCTGTATACGTCGCAGGGTCTGAGGACTGCATTGAGGATCATGGAGGAATCGGACCGCAATACCATGCTGGTGGTCGATAAGAAGAATCATTTGGCGGGTATGGTGGAATCGGACGATGTTCTGAAGGCCGTGAAGTCAGGCGGCGTATTGGAGGACGTAACGATATGCGATGTACCGAGGGTGAAGATCGATACTCCGATGAAGGATGTAATCCAGATGATGGTTACTACCAATTTTCCGATACCTGTCATTGCCGATGACAACACTCTGTTGGGTGTCATAAGTCCGTCGGTGGCCGCGGAGGTTCTAGGAGAGGGGGGTGACATCTGATGGTTTCGCCTGTCGGTGTATTCGCCGAGGATTTGGTCAACTTCATAGAGAAGTATTTCGGATGGCTGCTCAACCTCTTCAAGGACATACTGAACTGGCCGCTGGATATTTTGGGACGCGTGCTCTATAACATCGATCCCATGATATTCATTGCCGTCCTCTTCATAATCTCCGTTCTGATCGTCAAACGTCTGATAGCGCCGATCCTGATAAGCGCTGCATTCTATTTCATCTACTGGATGGGATATTGGGACAGTGCCATGATAACCCTCAACATGGTTCTAGTATCGGCTTTGGTGGCCATATTGATGGCGATACCGTTGGGAATATGGTCTGCCAGAAGTGAGAGGGCGAATCCGGTGATAAAGGCTCTGATGGATTTCATGCAGACCATGCCTGCCTTCGTCTACCTTATACCGGCCGTTATATTCTTCGGACTAGGAATAGTGCCAGGAGTCATAGCTACGGTGATATTCGCCATGCCTCCGGTCGTCAGGCTGACGAATCTGGGGATAAGGCAGGTCAACAAAGAGATGAACGAGGTCGCCGATTCATTCGGGTCCACTGAGTTTCAGAAACTGACGAAGGTGCAGATACCGGCAGCGATGCCGTCGATAATGGCGGGGATCAACCAATGTATCATGCTGTCACTTTCGATGGTCGTGATAACCGCCATGATCGGAGGTGGAGGTCTGGGTCAGGACATCGTTTACGCCCTGAGCAGAGTAGATGTCGCGATGGGCTTCGAGGCCGGACTTGCGGTTGTGTTGATAGCCATGGTCTTGGATAGATTGACCCAGGCATTCAGGGATACAAAATGAGTTATTGACTGTAAAGAGGTGAGAAAATGAACAGCAAATATGTAAAAATAGGAGCGGTCGTCGCGGTGATCATACTGGTGGCGGCAGGAGTATACATGTTCACTGGTGACACAGCGGACAGTAAGATAGAGAAGACGGGAACGGTGTTGGAGAACGGTGCGAAACTGGGTCTGGCCGTTCCCGCATACGCTGCGACGGAATTGGATATAACCGATATATCGGATCTTCAGCAACATGCGGACGAGTTCAACGATCAGATCATAGGAATAGACTCAGGGGCCGGGATAATGACCATGACGGAAAACGCCATAGATCACTACGGACTTGACTCATACACGCTGGTCGCAAGTTCGGAAGCGACCATGTTGGCCTCCCTGATGGCGGCGTATGAATCCAACCAGTATATCGTGGTCACCCTTTGGGATCCGCACTGGGTCGGCGGTGTGTACGATATGGTATACCTGGACGATCCGGATCTCGTGTTCGGAGAGGCGGAGTCGATAGAATCGTGGGCCAGACCAGGATTGATCGCTGACGATCCGGTCCTTGCCGGTATAATGAGCAACTACGAGTACAGTATATCGGAGTTCAACTCGCTCCTCTCGTACATAGAGAGCAGCGACAGTGACATATCGGTGGCTGCAGGGGAATGGGTGGAGGACCATCCGGATCTGTTGAGCTCGTGGCTGGGGGATGTCGAATACTCCTCGGGCCGCGGGAGTGTGAAAGTAGGTCTTGTCAACTGGGCATGTGCCATGGGTTCGTCGAACGTTCTCAAATATGTCCTGGAGACGTATGTGGGCTACGATGTTACATTGATGGAGCTCAATGCGGGTGTCATGTACGAAGGGCTCAGCAACGGAGATATCGACCTAATAACCACGGCATGGGTGCCACTGACACATGCGCAGTACATGGAGAAGTACGCCTGATCGGTTCATCAATCGGCGTTTTTCAAACCTTTTAGTTTTTTTAATCAAAATTTTGCCGATGCAATATGCCGTTTGAGCAAAATCGTTACTTTTCTGAATTTGATATTTCTGAATCTTCATTTATCCAGTTCTGAAGACAAAGAGGACGGAGACAAAATCCAGAATCTAGGGTATACCGTCTGTAAAGAAAACATGATCTGCCGTCTCGACGTAAAACAGGAAAACAGATCCGCGTCAACCTTTTTCCGGGTGCCCATGGTCTTCACTAATACGAGGATATCCGGATAGCTGGTTGGTATGATTATGAAAAAAGATGAGACCCCCGAAGGGGTAAAGGATTTGGTTCAAAGGAGCGGATATACCATATCAGCATAGCTGAAATCCACATCGAACGTTTCATTGTAATCCAAAAGCACATCGTACACATCCGTGCCTGACGGAAGGTCTCCGTAGAATATGTTGTACATTGCAACGACTCCTGCGAAACAACGCGGTCCGCCGACAAGCTGACTGCAGATGATGTAAACATTGTCGTTGATTATCGCATCGACGCTCGCCAATCCTGCCTGGCCCATTATCTCGTCATAGTAGATCTCCGCACCGGCGATCGTACTTCCGGAGCCCTTGTTGGTCATCGATACCTTGGTGGGTGTCTTTATGATGTATTCGGGATTCATGGACGTCACACTGTCCGCACTGACGGTCCCACCACCGGGGAAACAATTTGTTCCACCGACAGCGTCCAGAACCAGGCTGTATGCGCTGCTGCTCCCGGTGGCCGACCACGTACTGAAGGATTCCATGTACACCGTGGGTCCGGTTTTGCC
>JBAYAO010000098.1:0-4302 GCA_041669745.1 Candidatus Methanomethylophilaceae archaeon
ACCTGCGATGAATCTTTTCAGACTCGCCCATATGTGCGCCCACATGGTCATTCCGGAAACGGCATCGCCGTATGTGAAGAGATCCACGAGAGCGTCCCATGTACGGCCCGGGGTCGGAATGGCCGGGGTGCTCACTATCAGAGAGATGTTCCACCACAGAAGAACAAGGACGATCAGAGAAAGTACCGTTATTATACCTGTCCTTATCCATCTGTGGTATTTGTTGTTCTTGTCGTAGTTCAGCGAACTTATTACAGATTTTGTTTCATCCATCTTAAATCACCTCACTTCGCCATATTGACCGAATAGAGCACAACCGGCGGAGACCCTACGAATCCCATGTCCGCCTGTCCAAGGAGGATTGCGGTCATAACGTCACCTCCAGCTGCAAAAGGCCCCACTTTCTCCACTGTTATTCCGAACTCATCGAAGAACCCCTGCTCTATCCCGATGTGCAATGCGATCTGATGGATATCCGAGGCAAGATACGCCACACGGATGGTTACATTGTTCAGTGAGGCATAACTGCCGGGGACCCTGTTCTCGGCACTGCTTATCAATTTGTCATTTACCAATGCATCGGCAAAAGCGGCCTCGTCCGCATATCCTATGTCCTGAAGCGTATTGGAGAACAGATCCAGAGATTCGTATGTCTTCGTAAGTTCCACGATCTGATCCTTAAGATCGGTTATCTCGTAACTGTAACTCACGTCGTCCAATGCCATCTCTATTACGGCCTGGTCAGAAACCGTCGTGTACTTCTGCACATACTGTATCAGAAGAGCATGATTCTCACTGTTCACATCCTTGGCCTCATTTAGCCACTCGACAGCTTCACAATAGGCCGACAGGAATCTCATCGTAGAGGCGTAGTTGTTATCGATGAATGTGTTGTTCGCCGCGACTACACAGCAGGGATGTCCCGCCCAGTATTCGGACGTGAGCATCACACCTTTTATCTGAGAATTGGAGATTGCACTCGCATAGTGCGGTTCCCAGGCGATCCCGCCGTCTATCCAGCTGTTCTTGAGAAGCGTATCCACCATCGTACCCGGACTGACTGCGGTCCAGTACACCACACCGCTGCCGCTGTACTCCGAACCGACCTGAACGAAGGCAAAATGCAATTCGTTCTTCACAATATTCATCAGAATCATATGCTGAATAGATGATGCTCCTGGCGTCATGAATGTCAGACCGTCCCAGTACTCTGCATTGTATGTCTGCGTACTCTCGTCGTAAAGCACACCTTGAACAGAGTCCCTGACGAATATCCCCGAACCCTCATTGTTGACCCTCGCGACAATGGAGACGGAGTCGCTGTCCGACTCGTTGGCAGACATCCAGTAGCCGGAGGCTGATAGTAAAATTATCAACGCGACTACGACTGCCCATAGTTTGAAATTCCAATTGATGTAACCACCGGAAGTTCGACGTTTTTCATAGGATATAAAGGTTAAGATTTTATCACACTGTGGTTTCGTTTATACAATTAGGATAAATATTAAGGTTGTTAACCATCAAGTATCACGACCTTCGCGACAATATGAAAAAACATGACGGTAAGATGCTATTACAGTTCCAAAACGGTTAAAAATTCTCATCCGCCAGTGAACGTGGCCAAAAGTGTTATGACACCTGTGAACGCCAATATGCCTATCCCGACAAGCCATCTGTTCTGTCCGAAGTAGGGTGCTACGTAGTATCCAACAAAAAACAGCATTATGGATGCAAATCCCGCCGAGTAGAACAGTGCGGTTCTGAAATCAGAGACCAGCAGCAACGGAAGGATCACTGGGATGACGGTGAACATCGTCAGAAGAAAACAGAAGAACGCACTATAGAACATGTTCCTGCGTTCACTCAGGATCTGATCCTCCGGTTCAAGATCGCTGTCCATTATCAGATCCACGACCTTCTTTTCGCTTTCGGCATCTATTATATCCGCTATGGTGCCTGAGAGTTCATCTTTTATCAACATCCGTATCTTCGCTTCGTCTATCATGCCCTTCTTCTTGGCCTCGATTATACGGATGTATTTTTTTTGATCAAAAGTGTCTATCGTGAAGAACACCAACATATCGATCAAACCCCATGTGAAGTTCATTCCGACTATAAGGATGATGAGTTCTTTCACACCAAAACCTATCAGCCTGAACTGGGCTGCAGTGATGAAGAGCAGAGCCATTATGAAACCGTACAGCAACTCCTGAAGCATCAGTCCCGTTCCGGTGTAACCCATCATCCTCCGGGCGGCCTTTATAACCATATTCGAAGTAATGTCATGACAGAAAGATAATCGTTTCTGAGAATATGAAAAGGCTGTTCTGCATTTCTGCAGAACAGCTTGAAAGGGAATCTTCAGATGTTCCTGAAAGCGATGCAGTACTGCATCTTCTTTGCACCGAAATACTTCTGTGTGTACTCGGCAGTCTTCTCCGGAGGAAAATCCTTGCACGAAAAGACATCTATGAATGCCCTGTCCGTGTCTTCTGCGAAATGTCCTGAGATGAGCGACGTTTCTATCAACTGTACAAGGGAGTATCCCTGCACCTTGGGATGATCTCCGAAGAAGACAACGATCGGCTCCCCGTATCTTTTCATATCGATATATTTCGCAAGATCGATGGCAAATTGTGTAATATGCTCTTTGCTGGAGATCTTTTCATGGTCACATTCGCCAAGATCTATAGAGACTATCAGTCCCCACTGGTTCTCGTCGTTGTATTTTTTTATCGCTTCTTCGTCAGAAAGAAGCTTACCTGCATAAGGACTCATTACGTACAATGTATTCACCCCGTTATATGGCGGATACCCGCTGCAGACGAACATCGGCTTTCAGTATTTGAACTTTAACCTCACACACCTGAAAAAAGGGACCGCACTTCTATATACGCAGAAACAAGTAATGCGAATAACCGGAAAAATGAGAAAATGATCGGCTCTGAGGTTTATTTCACTGACTTCCATACGGAGACGGACGAGAGTCTGTTGAAAAAGATGGAAAGATTGGTCAAAGATGCCGGTATCGGTGATATAAGGATGGAAAAGAAGTTCGTCGCCATAAAGACGCACTTTGGAGAATACGGAAATCTTGCCTTCCTGAGACCTAATTATTCCCGCACGATCGCAGATGTGGTTAAAGACTCCGGCGGAATGCCGTTCCTGACAGACTGCAATACACTGTACGTAGGCAAGAGAAAGAATGCCTTGGAGCACATAGACACCGCGTACCTGAACGGATTCACACCGATGACCGCCGGATGCAACATCATAATTGCGGACGGCCTGAAAGGATCGGATGATATCGAGATCCCGATAGGCGGAGAATATGTCAAAAACGCCAAAATCGGACGTGCGATTTACGATTCGGATGTCATAATAACCCTGTCACATTTCAAATGCCATGAACTTACAGGATTCGGCGGTGCATTGAAAAACCTTGGAATGGGATGCGCCTCACGCAGAGGAAAGATGGAACAGCATTCTGCCAGCAAACCTGTTTTCATGAGAAACCTGTGTAGGGGATGCGGAAAATGCATTGAAACGTGCGGTTCTGAAGC
The DNA here is from genome assembly GCA_041669745.1 of Candidatus Methanomethylophilaceae archaeon. Classification (GTDB taxonomy): domain Archaea; phylum Thermoplasmatota; class Thermoplasmata; order Methanomassiliicoccales; family Methanomethylophilaceae; genus JBAZDV01. Next base: position 3,564 of record JBAYAO010000098.1, read on the forward strand.
GATATCATTGAACGAAGGGAAGGCACAGCTTGACACGGATAAGTGTGTAGGGTGCGGAATCTGCATTTCGAGATGCGCTTTCGATGCAATATCTGCAAAGATAGACCAGTCGAATGATGTCCTATGCAAAAAGATGGCTGAATATGCTGCGGCCGCGATACTCAACAAACCGAATTTCCATATATCTTTGATCACCGACGTCTCACCGTTCTGCGATTGCCACGGCAGCAATGACGTTCCGGTGGTCTCAGATGTCGGAATGCTGGCGTCTTTCGACCCCGTAGCGTTGGACATGGCATGCGCAGACCTCGTCAACGAACAGCCCATTCTGCACAACAGTTCTGCCCATCTTAACAAAGGAAGATACAAAGACGTGTTCGAATGTACCCAGCCGACAACCGATTGGCGCATCACATTGGAACATGCTGAGAAGATGGGGCTTGGCACTATGAAATACGAGCTGATCAAGCTGAAGTAAAATGATCTGCACAACGATAGCGATGACGTGCACAACAAAAGAATGAAAAACTCTTAAATGTTGTATGTCGATTAAAAAATGAAGATCAACAGCGAGCACTGGCTCGCCGTTATTTTTGTGTTTAAAATTCTCTCCTCTTGAAAAGAATAAATGCTATCAACGTCGGCACAAGTCCCCACGTAACCATCACCAAAGATTCCCTGGCAATGTCTACAGTCGTGGAAACAACACTGGTTATCGCATTTGCAGCCTGATCGAGCA
>JBAYAO010000099.1:0-4239 GCA_041669745.1 Candidatus Methanomethylophilaceae archaeon
AAAAACGGCTATTTTTGTGGTGAGTCGTTTCGAATCGTGTTACTCCATTTGTGGCTTTTTTGTGGCCAGTGGCCGTTTTGTGGCCGAAAACAGGGTCAAAACGATGACCTGCTAATTTATCGCTACATGGATTTTGAGTAGGTGCAATCTGTGGCTTTTTGAATACTCAGTACATTTTGTTCAGGATGGTATTATATTTAGAATACAATCTGAAATGGGGAGAAATGACTGAATTGAGTTATGAAACAATGTTGAGTAGGCGGGTTCGCCCGATTGAGATCAAAGAAAAAGAAGAATTGATGAAAGATCTCTATTCATTCAAGAATTCTTGTTGGTCGGGGCGTGTTGTCAACAATTCAATAACAATTTTAAACACCTTTGTTCAGGAATCAATTGAATCTTTGACAAACTCCATTTTGTTATTTGAAATGGGTTATTTCGATTGTGCATTCTATAGCCTGCGTTCGGCCATTGATCTATCTACCACGTTAATCTATTTGTCAGAACTGCCTGAAAAAAAGAGAGCTGAACAATATAAGGTCTGGAGAAACAAAGGGCGTTTTCCTATGAGGTCTGCGATGGTAAAGGATATCGAAAGAGAAGTCGAATATTACAGGGATGTAAAAACGAAAATGTTGGATTTCTTCGGTAATGGAAAAAATGGATTTATCTTCAACACTAGCAATTCTTTAAACGAACACATACACAAACAAGGATATTCGGAATTCTATGTGATACGTAATCATCCAATTGGCGAACCAAAGTATGATGATGGAACTCTATTGAAAGAGTATTTGACACTTTTTAGAAAAACCGTATCGATTGTGGCAGTCATGCGGCTTATCATGGATCCATTACCGCTGATTCTGATGGATGAAGAAGCATTGTATCGTTATCCGGATTTAATGAATGAGCCATTCGATCAAGATTTTACATCCAAATATTTGGATAATGGCATCATATCTGGATTCAAGAAATCCAACCTGTACAATGATGTCCGTGGTTGGGTCATGAGCAAAGAGATGTGCAAAGAATCTACATTCAATATTGTTCGTCATCACATCATCGATAGAACTTGTAAAGCTGAGTACGAAAGTCAATATCATCTGATGTCTGATTATGATCGTAGGATGGTCCAGGTAGCTGAAATTTCAGAAAAAATCATCAATATTTCATGCTTGAATGAACTGTTTCCATATTATACAGAACTGCCCGGTATCGAGAATACGGCATTGCTCTCAGGCGTTTATTACGATGTTATGAAAAACGAAGGCCCTGTGAAGAACAAACAATGCAAAAATACATTTTTTTCTATATTCGTGACAGACAGTCATACATATTTCATTGATACCAATGAAATGTTAACGGCGGATGAAATAGAACAATTTGAGTTAACCATCAAGAGGATTGAATCATGAATCCTTCAAAAACGATATATGTGGTAGGTAACGGATTCGATTTACATCATTCATTGCCCACCAATTATACTGATTTTAGGAACTATATGATCAGTTCTGGAAAAAGTTCAACAGTTAATCGTTTCGAAGAAATCTCAGGCATATCTTATATGGAGTCTCCCTGGTCGGATTTGGAGGAGAGCATCGGAGAGCTTGATTGGGAACAACTGGTGCACCATTATGGTGATCTTCTTCCTAATTATTCAGATGAAAACCCAAAATGGCATGATTTCGAGTACGAGATAAATGATAAAATGTCATCGATAAGTGAAATGAGCTCATACATATCCGAGTGGATTTCATCCATTGACATAATGTCTGCGTCTAGGAAGGAATTGACATTTAACGACAATGACCTGTTCCTTTCTTTCAACTATACGATGGTTCTTGAGAAATTGTATGGTGTTTCGGAAGATTCCATTTTGCATATACATGGATCTATTGATGGAGAAAAGCCAATATTTGGTCACAAATTTGTAGAGAAGTTGAAAATAGACCTGTCTGAACACGACAATACAATATTCATACGGGGCGGGCAGGAAAACTACAACTCCTGGATAGAACGCACAGAAAAATGTACGGATCTACAATTGAGTAGACACATTGAGTTTTTTGACTTGATGCACGACACATCCAATGTTGTATTGATGGGCCATTCGTTAGGTGATGTGGACGATTGTTACATCAATAAGATCATTCAAGAATCTCCCGAAGCAAAATGGACAATCATATCAAAATGTATCAATCCCAGGGATGTCGTGAGTAATGAAAAGTGGAAAATATCAAAATTACACAATATGGGTGTGAAGTGTGTAGATTGTTGCACTTGGAATCAGTGGCAGTCCAGAGACATTATCTAACGATCATTCTCTGACTTTTATACTGGGGCTTTCAAAACGCCTGTATTCCTTTTTGACATGACCTTCCAATTCGTCCTTCTCCTTCAGATCCTGGGCGTATCTTCCGTACTTCTCAATGGCCTTTCTCCTGTCTTCGTCAGAGACCATGGTGTAGTATCCTAGCGTTGTGGAGATATTAGAATGTCCGAGCAGGGTCTGCATGGTCTTGGGATCGGCCTTGAACATAGTGATCATAATCGTGGGCATGGTTCTTCTCAGCGTGTGCGGCGAGAAGTGCGGCAGATCGTACTTCTTGCAGAATCTCGCGACGTACTTGGTGATGCTGTCTGGGAACAGCGGTTGATCCGGATCGGTCTCCGATCTGAAGACGAATCCCTGGTGGCAGTCCTTGTACATGATCATAAGTGCGTCGACATCATCATCGAACAGCGGAACGTCGCGGTTCGACATTTCCGATTTCGCATCTTCGAGGTTGAGTCCCTTCTGCGGCACATATACCAGGCTGTGGCGTATGTGGATGGTCTTCTTGATAAGATCCACGTCTTCCCATCTGAGTCCGGCGATTTCCCCTCTTCTGCAACCAGTGTGGAGCATGAGCATTATGATGTTCTGCCACATCACCGGCTCCTTCGCCAGACACTCTATCATACGCATTATCTCGTACTCGCTCAGTGCCTTTCCGTGAGAGACCTTCTTCCTTGGTGCGATGTTCTTTCCAGCAGCTACATTGCGCGGGATGGTCAGTATCTAAGTTTCTTAGAAACTGATTCTAAGGTTCTTAGAAACCTACGGACGAATACGCGGTGTAAAGAAGCAACCCCCTGCCATGTTGATTGCTTCCTGATGTCAGGGTAAATGTCAGGGTAAATGTCAGGCGACCCTCATCTTATCAATCCACCCTTTATCGAAAGAGGCAAAGGTTCACGAAAAGTTCACGTGAACTTTTCCGTCTTCTTCGAATCGCAACAAAAAACTGTTGGCTCGTTTTTTGATGAAACAAAGGAAATGCCAAAAAGTTCGCGTGAACCTTGATCACAGATATATACAATCGTAGACGCTGGCTGTGTCACTCTGTTCTTTCGAAAAGGTGAAAAGTTCACGAAAAGTTCACGTGAACTTTTCACGTGGTTGTTGCACAAGAGCCGAAATGTCGTCTGCAACCGGATTATCCGACGCCATGGTAAAAAGGGCGATAATTGCTCCTGTTGAACCGTGTCAACTCAGAAGGGATTGTACAACCTATACTGGCCGTTGGGAAACAGTAAGGTAATGACCCTGTTTTGACCCTATAATGACTCGATAATGACTCGATAAATGTGTTGAGCAGTTTGGATACTGCAGTGTTACTCGCGCGTATATAGATATCAAATCCTGTCAAATAATGTAACATTCTTCCAATAATCGCAGTTTTCTGGAGAAAAATCGCTACGAATATCGTAAATAAATCAGCAGGTCAATGTTGCGGTCTGGCACGGCTTGACAAGTTTCGTTGTAGCTCGGCTCGGCATTATAAAAATGTTTTGTGGCTTTTTTGTGGCTTTGGCGTTTTTGGAATTCGTGTTACTATGTACAAAAACATGCATTGATATTTAAAGAGTATTTAAAGAAAAGTGGAGCCACCTGAGGAATTCGAATCCCCGACCTGCTGATTACAAGTCAACGAAAAAATCGGATTTTGTGAAATTGGTCCGTGATCAATTTTTTCTCTGTAGTATATAAACAGAATCAAAAAATCAATCAAAAATCGTTGATTATTTGTAAAATTGTGTCATTTTTGCTCATTTTTCGACTCGAAATCATCGTTGTTTTTCGTTTAGTATCGTATTTAAATGTTGTGTTTTTACAGGGCATTTCGGGGGCATTTTACCCCCGAAAAAGGTACTAGGGGGCATTTTGGGGGCACGATATGGACGTAATCAGCA
>JBAYAO010000100.1:0-4168 GCA_041669745.1 Candidatus Methanomethylophilaceae archaeon
GGGAGCATGGGGGCTCAGCAGAGGATGGTCGCCGTCAAAGGAGCCATTTCCTCTCTGCTCACGGATGCGTACCAGAAGAGGGACCGTGTTTCCCTGGTCGTGTTCAGAGGGAACACGGCAGAGATAGTGCTTCCTCCCACCAACAGTATCTTCTTGGCAAAGAAGAGCATGGATGACATACCGACCGGCGGCAAAACACCGCTCGGAGACGGCCTCGCTTTGGCCCATGACCTCATAGTTAAGGAACTGATGAAGGATCAGAAGATAAAACCGATGATGATCGTCATATCCGACGGAAGGGGCAATGTCTGCAAGTCGAACGTAAAACCGATGGATGAGATCGATGCCGTCTGTCTTACGATAAAGGAGATGGGCTATCCGTCTCTTGTCCTGGACTCGGAAACTGGAATGCTGACGCTCGGATTCGCGAAGAAGCTGGCAGAGAAGATGGACGCCAGATATCTCAAGCTGGACGATCTCCGTGCCGATACCGTGTCCACAGCCGTCGAGATGTTCTCCTCGTTGATCTGATACGATACACCCACCTGAGGTATGAGTCATCTTACACCTACATTCGATGTCCTGAACATGGTAGTCGCACGTCGACCATGATAAAATTGTCACTCTGTACGGACGGACCATAACAATAGCACGGTTCATTCATGATTGTCGTTCGATACAGATGTCGACTTTCCGATAGCGCCGAGCCTTGGTTTTAATATCCAGTGTTATGATATACTGATAGACCGCCATATGAAATTGAATGACCTGCCCTTCCGAATAGAATATCTGTTGGGTCCTGTGATGATCGCGTTCGGGATATTGTCGATACTCGCCAACCCCATGGACGACACATTTTCCAAATGGTTGTATGTCCTCTCCAGAGTATTTGTGATCATATTCGGCATCGCGATTACATTGGATCCCAGGAAGAACATATTGAGGGCGGTGGGTCTCTATGCGTTGGCTCTCGGACTCGGAAGAGCCGTACGTTCGGTCGACAGTCTGACGTCTGACTCCGATATAATATTCTTCATCGGCTTCGTCCTTCTGATATTGGGTCTGAACCTCATGTACGGGGGAGTGACCTATTTCAAGGGAACCAGTAAAAATGCGACAAACATGACGATCACAACCGGCCTGATAATCCTGGCATACTTCTTTATGATGATATTCAGCCTCAGTATGGGTATCGCGCTGAGCGACTACGTCGCAGACAACTACGATACCGTCTCCTTCCTTGTCATGTACAGCATTTTCATTGTGGTCCTCATGAGCGATGAGGTCAGGGCGAACGACCCGATGGAACGTATATACCGAAATATCAGCTGGATCGAATCCAACTCGCATACGGATGGCAGCGCCTCCATATCCAGGGAAGACCTGAAACTCATAGAAAGAGGATTATCGGACAAGTTTGGATGGAAAATGATGAACGACGGGGGACCTGTGGAAGCTGAGATAAATGTCACGATGCACGGTGAAACGGACAGCACTATGATCGTCCAGAAATGGAAAGACCTGGAAGGATTGTTCGTTTCTGTAGTGCTGGGCCCTAACCATTCTTTCATACAGGGACTGCGTTTCAATCTTGTCGCAATACGGACCGAGAACGGGACAATCGACAATTGCGATCACGTGAGACTTTACAGCGGCGATGGAAAATCAGCAAGGCTCAGAATATATTCGCCAAAAGGAAAATGACGAACATGAAGATCGACAGATATGCACTCAAACTGACACTGGTGTTCACCGTCATCATACTGATCGGTTCGGTTTACGATCTGTACGTGTGCTTTGCGGACAACTATTCCATTGATCTGATGTGGTTCCTCTATGCCAAACCGACGATACTCATAATCGCGGCACTGACGGTGATAGCAGACAGAAAGAGATCGCTTCCAAGGGCGGCCGGCATATATGCCATCGCCGTAGGTATCAACTACATCGTGGAAGGATACGTAGACATCGACATCTTCATCGATACCGTACTGTTCTATGTCGGCCTGGTGATGCTGGTGCTGGGTATAGCCCTTTTCGTAAACGGCGTAGTATACCTGAAAGGAGCTTCGACCAGCAATACTGTCATGCTGTATGTGACGGCTTTGCTCGTGGCATCGGACGTATTCTCGCTCCTTATCATGATACGTATGGGAACGGATACCGTGACCATCATCGAAACCTACATGTCCGTGATGTCACGCATCCTCACGAACATCATATTCATTCTTCTCCTGATGACGGAGGGTGTGAAGAAGAACACCTTTGATTGGAAGGTCAGCAACAGCATCTTCAATGCCAAGACCGCACTGTACACCGACAGAACGGCCTTCATCGAACGTGAGGACCTGATAAGAATCAATGATTGGATCGAAGGAAAAACCTACATATCGACATACAGCGATGATATCTTAGAATCCGAGATATCGATAGACATCCATTATCCCAGGAACAGGATCAGAAAGATGCTCGTTCAGAGATGGAAAGCCGACGGCACCATGCACGCGACCATACTGAACGACGACAATGACTCGTACATGCAAGGATTTGATTTCGACATAAGGTCCGCGATTCCTGATAATGACGATATCTCCACTTGCGATTCCGTCAGATTCTACGGCGAAAGGGGGATGTTCGTCATCCTGAAGGTAGGAAGCGCCAAGAGTGCGTTGGGAACGGCATTTTGAGATATTCCGAGTTGTCGAAAGTTTGTACCTTTTCTGAACGTAGTACAAAGAGGCAGAAATTCATATGATCGCAAAATGTACTTGGAACATGAATCCTGACGAAAATGGGAATGACGGATGCATGTTCTTTAAGAAAGGTCCGAAAGTCGTGAGCAACAGGGAGCTTTAGTCTTTCTGGATAGCTTGGTATCGGACTTATTTCCATCAAAAGTATTTTCTACTGTCACCGACAGATACTGTCGATGGAATACTCGTTTAATTTTTCTGCAAAACAATTCGCGGAACTGATCGATTCGGAGATCAACACACAGAATGAATCCAAGGAAAATTATACGATGAACAGCAGCGAAATTTTGAATGCCATCCGACAGGGCCAGGTGATCAGTGTTCAGGACGAAAAGATAAACAACGAGGTCCACCTGATAACAACCTCATACAGATATCTGAACGACATTTGGCATATAAGCAGGATGATACCCGTGTTCTTCCCCGAAGATCACAATATGTACGATGGATCCGGAGATACTTTCGTGGTGAAGAATTTCTATTTCGAAAAGATAGGATACGACGCCACCGACCGGAATAAATTCATATTTCAGAATTGCGTGTTCAACTACCAGGTCGGCTCCAAGGATACTCAGGAGATCACCTCGAGATACTGCATTTTCATCCAGGGACTCGAACTTTCCGGTTCCAAGAATCTGGAATTCCTCGAATTCGAAGGTTGCGTCTTTGAAAAGACATGCATGATAAGGTCGTGTGTCGTCGGTTCGGAGATCTATTTCGGAAACAATTCTTTCGTTTGCAATCTCAGGATATCCAATACGAACATAGACGACAACCTGACCTTCTATGATAACCGTTTCGCCAATCAGGCTTCGCTTGTACAGATAACGACGAACGGATACCTTACGTTCTCAGAGAACGAATGTTCCAGTCTTTCGATTGACAAATGCACATTCAACAGTTGTGTCCTGATCGACAACGGCAACTTTGAGAACCGGCTGGTATGTACGAATTCAAGATTCAACGGCGCATCCTATTTCAATAACCTTTCCTTCGTCAGCGCCGATTTTGGTTCCAACGAATACAATTCGGTGATTTTTACTGATTGTTCCTGCCAGAAGGAGATAAGTTTCACCGACTCCAGATTCGAGAGCGATGTCCTGATGAATCGCGTCTCGTCAGAGAGGATAGGTTTCATCAAATCCAAGATAATGTCCACGATGGAGATCACGAATTCTTCCGATGATCCCAACGACACGGGACATTCCCGTGTACAGGAGGATCAGGACATATCCGTTGATGTGTTGGATTTCAGAGAATCTGTAATCATGGGTCATCTTCTGATCAGAAACTGCTATGATAAGATCAGTCTGTCGGATGCGAGGATGAGCGGAGAACTGGATCTGGATTGGAACTATCTCAATGTCTACAGGGGAAACGTTTTCAGGAGGATCCGCAAAGATTGCAGGATCACC
>JBAYAO010000101.1:0-3925 GCA_041669745.1 Candidatus Methanomethylophilaceae archaeon
CTTTGCCTGGTAGGGTCTTCGAGACGTGTGGTGAAATACTTCTGAAATACTAGCCTTCCCATTGCATTTCCTACCGATGAATCTACGAAAATGTTATTTGCTTTGAGTATTGTTTTGATCTGACGTGAGGTGTATTCCTTGCCAACCTCTGTGAATTGTAATATCTCGCGTACGGTCATCAGATACCGCCTATTTCATTGATGTAAGGATTGTCACACGGATGTCCTTCTTTACAATTGCCTGTCATGCATCCCGGTCCAGCCCCCTCCATAAGAACGGGTGCCACCTTTCTCACTTCTTCATACATTGCTCTTGCCATATATCTTATCTCCCATTGCGCTCTGTTGCACATCCTAAGCGAAAGAAAATGTCTCAACTCTCTTCCGTTCATCGTTACAACGATCCTCGTAGATAATCCCTGCGGATAGAAATATCTTCTATCTTCTTTAGGAACCCCTTTCGATTCTAATTTGACATCTATCGCACCAAGAACATCTTCGTAATCAAATATCATCTTTTCCAAATCCTCGTCTATTACTGCACTAACCGTCTCAGGTAAGACTGTGATAGTTGGATTGCGTGTGCAGTACCTTCCGCTTTGAATCGCGTAGGATGCCATTCTATGCCTTACCAATTGAGTCTCTGTAATACGAGATACATCTGATATTAGGAACGTGAATATAGCATGCTCTGCAACGGAGTCGTGTCCGCTTTTCAATGCTGACCTTAACGCACTGTAATTCATACATTCTAGATCGCTTTTGTTCAAATTCTTTCTTACGCAGTTAGAAGCTGCGAACGCACATATATCATCTGGGCTGTCTGTGTATTTTATTAACTCGACCTTCATGTCATCAATCCCTTTATGAATTTGACCGGTTCCCAGATAAAGAGTGTCTTCATTCTGAGATAGTATTTGTAGAACCTCATTCCGTGTGAATAATCTGCATCGAAGACATCATTACAACATACTGCATGACACATCTCGTGATACAGTACAGAGTCGTGCAATCCATTACAAGCATGCTTCAATTCTTCATTCAGATAGATGTCCTTGCAACCGCAACGATATTCATAAAGTCCCCAGAACACCTTACTCTCACAATACGAAACATTCACATCCGAGAACACATCATAATCTAAATGATATTTCTCACACAGATAACGAATGTGTTCTCTCGGAGGAGTATTTACTTTCTTGATTCCTCTTAATACATCGGTCATGTCTTTCACTGCAATCTACATAGGAGAAGGACTATATAAATGTTCTTAAATAACAGGGGTTTACTAAAATACATGTTATCTATGATAGATAGTTCCAATGTGACCGAGAGGATGGATGTGGCTGAGCCTGTACTATATACTAACACAATCATGTACATACTATCAATTTTGTTTCTGACCGCCATTTTTATCACTGTCTTCTCTCCAAGTCTTGGTTGGGAGATATCGACTGCTATGGGGTTGGTATTCACGATGTATTTTTACCCTCAACTGCCAATTTGCAGGGATAAAGTATATATAGAAGATTATTAATACGATATTATGTTCCAAACTCAGTTCATCGTGGACGGTAACGAACCTTTTCGTCTGGTACTCGTATCGGATATGCATATAGGATTAAGCGGATTCCGTAGAGATCTTTTTGAGAAACAAATAAAAGACCTGTCAAAACCTAACACATATTGGATTGGCCTGGGAGATTTTGTCGAGGGCAGAGTAGTATCTCACCCCCTGTATAATCCTAATGAATCTGAGATGACACTCGGAGACCAGTATAAGTATTTGTTCTCAAGAATAGATAAGTACGCAAGCACATGTCTCGGAATGATATTAGGCAATCACGAAGAGTCGCATGTCAAATCAACTCAGTTGAATCCTATCAAAGATTGGTGTACGCGTCATAAAGTATCCTACCTTGGTAATGAAGGCAGAGTAACGATATATAGTCCTACAACAGGAGATGCAATATCTGTTCTCGCATTCCATGGTGCGGGCGGAGGTGCTACCGGTGCAGGCATCAATAAAGCGATAGGTTATCAGTATGCTTTCATCCCCGACATAACAGTATTGGGGCATCATCACAAATATTCACACACCACGCCTTTATCTATGCGTGAGACGGATATCGGAAGGATAATTCCTGTGAGAACCGATGTGATCGTGAATGGTGCGCTGCTTGATGGTTATGCAGACGGGAAGTGTTCATATGCAGAAGCTAAGATGATGACACCGACATTGCCCGGTTACGCTGTCTTGGTATTCGGTGAACACTTGAAATTGAAATACAGTCAATTTATTTCTGATTAAATGAAAGAGTGAGTCGTGTATTCGACCCACATCTTTCTTATTTATTTTATAAAGAATCTCAACACATTGTTGTCAGCTCTGAGCTCTAAGGTCCTTTTATTACTGCCTACCAATGAGCATTTCACATTCATAAGATAGACATGGAATAGAGGAGTATGTAGGGTCACATCGCATCTGTCTGTTTTGAACTTTCTGAATGAATGGATATCCCATCCTTCTCCGATATACCTATACTCCGATGCAAACTCTATTCCTCTGTAGATATCTTCTGCATCGTCTTCGGAGATCATAATGCCTTTGGGAGTGGGAACACTCTTATCATCATAATTCGATCTTGTACTGAGTGGTTTGTCAGTCATTTCTTATACCCCTTTCTTCAAATATCTCTCTGTTCTTCCGACACATTTCCAGAATGATTGTGTACCTTTGCTGGCAAGGCATATCTATATATCTAGACACGTGTTTTATTCCACCCTGATCTCTTTATATACATATACGTTTTTGTGTTTGTTCATATCACATGTGCCTATCTTCTCAATGAACCCGAACTTCTCCAAATTTCTGAGAGCATTGCTATATGCACCTGCATATTGTGGAAATTTCATTCTGAGGTCGGCAGATGTGAATGGTCTGCCATTGAGTGATGAAATATAGTTTCTGAAATTATCATCTCTTGTGCCCATTGTTCTCTCCCCTCATGTCCCATTCTGCAAGATAGCTTACCAGTTTCTGTATTTCGCTTCTTCCGAGATTGAATCCGAATTCTGCGCCCATTCCGTTTCCACTTATGAAAATACTTTGATCATCATCGGATATTTCCACAGAGCTGATATCGGAATTATAATACGAATCCTCGCAACTAATTCCACCTGTTGCTTTAAGACTTATTTCCTTTGTCATTTATTCACCTTCTACATCTATTGCGTTCGTTTTCATAATGTAAGTTGCAGCCACTTGTCCCATAACAAACAGCGGAGCACACATATCTATGTGAACGACTATCTTAGCAAATGGATATAGCGATCCAAGTATTAAAGCATTCGATACTACACAAACATCGGTAGCAGTTCCTATTATATGAAACTCGAATTAGTTGAAGAGAAAGGTATCATTATCTCCGAATGTTGCTTCTAAGATGTCGTCCCATCTTGTACATCCGAATGTTCTTTTAGGCACATACATCACGTTATTGTGTAAATTCATTGCATCTTGAATACGGGGATCAAGTTCTGCACCTGTCGTGCCCGTGATCGTCTCCTGACCCATAGTGGCGACAACAGAGACGCCTTCGACACCCGAGCCGTTGAATGATGCCGTGACGGTGAACGAGGCCGTGGCCAGATTTAACCTGTCGGTCGTCCGGCCCTCTGAGGAAGGCCCCTATCATTGCCATCCTCAGACCTCCATCCAATCATCGGCGAGCATGTCTGTCTGGCTGGCCAGCCATCCTATGACCCTTGAACCGTCGGCGGCCAGCATGTCGATATGCGGAAGGATCTTCACGATCCCGTACTCCATCTCGTTCCCAGTCAAGTCCTCGGGATCGTTCCAATCCCTCGCATCCAGTGTTTTCCCTGGCGTGAGGTAGATATGCATGTGTTTACCGTTCCATCCC
>JBAYAO010000102.1:0-3853 GCA_041669745.1 Candidatus Methanomethylophilaceae archaeon
ACGTAACCATCCTTGCCTACGGGGATCCTGCATTTCTTGCCGGAGGACGGCAGCACTACGGTCTGTGTGTCCATGTGATCATCTTTTACGTTTGACGGTCTTCTTCTTGCCGTTCGGCAATTCCACGTCGTAGAAATGTATGCTGGCTGTAACTCCTGCACCGCCGTTCTTCTCACGCACACGCGCCTGTGCCTCATGTTTCTTGATGTTGGCCAACCGTTCTTGATTCTTGATACGGTCCTTTTCCACCTTGTTCTCCTTGCGTACTGTGGCCGCCTCTGTTCTGCGTTTACTTTGTTCCGCGTCCGCGAATCTACTCCAAAATCCCATGTTCTTCTACCTCCTGCCTTTCTTCTTTGTCGTTTTCTCGTTTGCGTTCTTGGCCATGTCCTTGCAGATGTCTACCGGTGTCACGCATGGCCTGACCTCTTTTTTCAGCCGCATCGGTGTCATGGCCGTGCGTGCCGTCCTCTTGATAGGATTGGTCGTCTTGCGTTCTGCCGGTGCCTCCGGAGATCTGCATTGCTTTTGTTCTATCTTCGATTTCTTCTTACGACGGCTGAACAACGACCATGATCTAGATCCGGAGATCCTTTGTTTCTTGGTCGGCTTCGCCTTAGTTTTCATTAACTATCCCCCCTTTTTCATTCAATTTGGCGGCGGCCGTTTCTGCGAACTCGAAAGGAGAAAAACCCTTCGAACCGCCGTCTACTATACGCTCTCTCTCTCCCTCTCTACGCGCGCGCGTAGGGCTGAAACCCTCGCGCTTCGCGGATTTACTGGCTACCGTGATTTTGAGCGAAGGGTTGTTTTTGAAATAATTGTTATAACGATACCTCAACGTGCTTTCCGGCTCGTCTTCTCCGATGGCGATCTGGTCCCATGTGATCCCTGCCAATTCTCTGTAGCGGTCCATCCGGGTACATTGTTCGCGATTGCGGACGAACACTGCATCCTCTGCCGTGAGACCGTCCGCTTCATTGTCCAAATCGTCGAAATATTCCTTCAATGCCTTGGCCTTGTTCGTGCTGACGGCCGTTCCGCATGCTGCTATCACTGCATCAAAGTCAAAATTGGAATCTTTGTTGCGCATACCGAAGGCCGCGACCGCGCCCGTATCGTATGCGTAGCCTCCGATCGGCAGATCCTTCAACGATGTGGTCCATGACGGTGCCGGAACGTACACGATGTGCGGCCTCATATCGGAATTCCATTTGACCGTGGTAAATCTCTTCGCCTCTTTCGGATCCAATTCGTTCCTGTCAAGGAAGGATCTGATCGCGTTCATGTCCTTCTTCCAGTAGATCGAGCAATAGCCCTCGTCCTTTCCATCCATCTTTCCGCCGCGGATACGCGGACCTAGGTTCCTGATAACGGGCGTGAGCAACCAGACCGCCATTCCGAACTTCCTGATGTTGGCCAGGAACACGTGCATCTTCTTCGTCATCTCGCTGAAATGACTGTCGGACGACATGAAATTCTGGGCTTCGTCAAGAATGAGTATAACCCTCATCTCGTCCCAGGAGTGTTGTTCCAAGAGCTCGCATAGTGTACGGTAGACATCTTCCATCGTGCATATGCCGAAGACATTCTCCGGATACTTCTTCTCGTAACCGGAAACGGTACGGTGCGCGAACGGAATATTGGTTATGATGTACACTGGTTCTTCCGTGTAGGATTCGATGAATTCCTGCGACAGCGCAACGGCCTGGTGTGTTTTGCCGTCCCCCATGTGGCCATCCGTGATCATCATCGTACCGCGTTTGAAGCAGAAATCCAGGAACTTAGGGCGGTTAAGGCTATAGGTCATTAGATTTCCCTCCTTTCTTATCGTTGTCGATCATGTAATCCTGTATCGCATCTTCAGAGTCGTCCTCGTCTGACTTGTTTGCTGGACCCAGCAGTATGCCGGTGTTGCGCATTATCGCCTCATAGACCGTCATCCACGAGAGGTATTCCTCCATTGGCATGATATCATACGGACTGACCGGCAATGGGTGTTTTTTCGATTGTTCCAGATAATCAGGTCTAAGCTGTAGAGGGCTGTCTATCAGACACGGCGAGAGCGCCGCCTCGAATGCTTTGAGATACAACGAACGGAAGTCTACGTTGAGCAATGCATTGTTCATCCTCTCCCAGGCCCTGTTGAGGGCATATCCCGTCTGTAGATACGCCATCAGATCACCTTAGTAGAATCGTAACGCAGAGGTGTCTGCGATGCGGCGGCCCTGGAGGCCGTGTTCCAATCGTCCTCGCTGTAACCCAATCTTTTCAGACGGATGCTGTGTTCCGCATTGCCTATCGATCTTCCGGCCAACTGTATCCTCACAATCCTGTCTTGCAGCCAAAGCTCGGTCAGTTGATAGCGGAGATAGTCGCGAACATCCATGATCGTGTCCGCGGTCTCCTGGTCCAGGTTCTCCAGCGGACGTTCCGTGTAGAATGCGTGCGGATCCTCATTCTCTATCTTATTGGCGATCTCCAAGTCTAAACGTGATAGGATCTCTGTCTTGCGTGTCCTGACGATGTCGATCTCATGTTCAAGTTCCCAGAGATATTTCTTGACCCTGACGTAGCTGGAACCATAGGCCATCATGTCCATGCTCTCGGTACTGGGCAGAGATTTGGATTGCTGTATGTTGCGGAGGTCATCCTGATTCATGGTTCTCTGCCTCCGTTCCACGTCTCTCTTCCATTCTGCGACGTCTCTCTTCTTCCGCGAAGATCATCGTTATATCCTCATCCAACTGCGGACTGTCTATGTCCAGGTTGAGCATTTTCTTGATATGTTCGACAACTCCGTTGTACTGTGCCTCTTTGAGTTCGTTCTCAAGCCTGGTTATCATGGCACGGCTCTGTGCCGCGTTGGTTATGGCATCGTCGTTCGAGTTCTTGTCGAACCAGAACGTGTCTGGACAATTCCATACCGAA
Source organism: Candidatus Methanomethylophilaceae archaeon (assembly GCA_041669745.1). Lineage (GTDB taxonomy): Archaea > Thermoplasmatota > Thermoplasmata > Methanomassiliicoccales > Methanomethylophilaceae > JBAZDV01. The sequence goes on from JBAYAO010000102.1 coordinate 2,932, forward strand.
TCTGATATGATGTACGTGTACTCGGTAACGTCCACGTGCGAGAGGTAGCGCGGAATCCTGACCGTGTTGCCGTTCTCGTCCTTTACCTTCCGTGTACCTAAACGGAGACAATCTATCCTGACCTTCTCGCTGTCCGCCAGCGCCATGGGTATGACACCATTGCTGTTGACGGTGATTATCTCGCTGGATACGGATGCGGATGTCGTGAAGTACTGCTGCGAGAGGTCGAGGTTCAGTGGGTCACGGAATCCAATCAATGACCTCAATATAGACCATGGCCTCTGCGGCATCAGATACCTCTGCTCCCTGTGGACATACCAGACGATCGGATGCATCCAGTGATCGTAATGAACGTCGTGTTTCGTCACGTCGCGTTCCCAGATCATCAGCATGTCCGACGGTCTGCACATCGCCTGGCCGAAGATGTAGGTCAGAACGGCACAGCAGTAGAGTATCCCCGCTCTGATATCGGACAGATATCCCCATCCAATGTCGTAGAATATGTCCAGTAAGCAGAGCGCCATGCACATGGCCATGAGTATGTACAGGAACGGATCCACGAACGGGATGCGAGTGTGAGTGTACTTGCGGCTGTACCATCCGATGATGGTGAATATTATGGCCACGAATACACCCAATGCGATATCTTCGATCATCTTAAGCCCCCCATATGAGTGTTATCGCCAACGATAACACCAGTACTGCACAGAGTCTGTAACGACACAGCAGTCCTGCGAGAGCTAGACCCAACAGCTGTGCCAATGACATCAGCATCTTGACATGCGTACTGACGAACGCCAGAAACGCATTTGGGCCTACGATGATGCACGTGATGATGCACCCTCCCAGGAGAGCTGCGATGATCGAGACCGCGGCGAGAGTTCCACCCACTTTAGACCCCCAAAAGGAAACTGCCTATGTC
>JBAYAO010000103.1:0-3777 GCA_041669745.1 Candidatus Methanomethylophilaceae archaeon
GCCGTCATTGCCGTCATCACATCGGCATCCGCAGTTTCCGATGCCGAAACGGCTGACGACAACATCTTCGATCCCGCCGTCCAGGATGTGAACGGTTACATCCGTCTCACAGGCCAGCTCGGTGGGATCAATTCGACTCAGACCACCAATGTGATGGCCCAGATCGTCATAGAACCGAACACAACATACCACATTTCGTGCGATGCCTCGAACAGATTCAGAGTGGGTACGCTTAACAGCACAGACCTGGAGACTGATCTTTTCCTGGAGAGCTTCTACGTAAGCCCTCTGGACGATAACGGCACGTCATTCGTAGGCGAAGCGTCATGCGACATAACTAGCGGTTCGGATCACGATCTGATGCTGCTGTTTTACTACACAAGCACCAGCACCGTAGATCAATCGACGATACGTGATTCCATATCCGTGACAGAAATCCGGACAGAGACGTGTACAAAGGCACCGACGGCAGGATACGATGTCATGGACATCCCGGCTGTTTCAGACGATGACGGATATTCCGCATACAACTCAAGCGTCAGCTACAGGTACGAGATCGGACAGGAGTTCAGCGAATCCTTCGCCATGCCCTACCGTTCGTCCGGAAGCACCAACCAGAGGAGCACTACGAATGTTCCCGATTGGGTCACGATGCAGGGGTCCAACGGATACTCTCTGATCAGCGGTACCGCCCCGTCGGTCCCAGGAACATTCCAGTTCTCGGCGTACTATTCGTACAGCGGTTCCGTTTCCACCGAATATTGCACCGTGAATTACACTGTCATAGTGTACATCCCGAGCTATACTGTCACGTTCAACGGCAACGGCGGTACGGCTACCAATCCGACGGTGACGGCCGCGAACGGCTCTTCATCATACGATGCGATCTATCTGTCAGGTATCGTCACCCGCAGCGGTTACGACTTCGACGGATGGTACACGGAAGCATCAGGAGGAACAAGGGTCGGAGGTGCATCTTCGACATACACGCCGATGGAGAACATGACGCTGTATGCGCATTGGTCCGAAACTGTCTATTCCGTAGGGATCTCCAGCACATGCTATTCTCAGGTGGATTCTGGAGGGGTGTTCAGCTACACGCCTACCACGACGCCGTCGAACGCTTCGATATCGATCGTCAACGATCCGACAGGCTGTCTCGGCATGTCCGGAAGGACTGTCATAGGAACGCTCACCGACATATTGCCCGGAACATACTATGCGACGATACGCGCATCGGCCACAGGATATTCCTCTGCAACACAGACGATAACCATCGTTGTGCCGGTGTTCGTATACGAGCCTTTGACCGATACAGTTGATCTTGACCAGCCGTGGACGTATACGCTTACGGCGAATCCGTCCTCGGCCAAGATCGCATCTTACACGATCAAGGATGCATCGGGCTCCGTGCCTTCGGGTAACGACTACAGTCTTTCTATGGCAACCAAGTCGGTTACTGTATCGTTCTCTGCCGCGGGAACATACACGATCGTCCTGACGATATCCGCTACCGGATACACCTCGACGACGAAGACGATAACCCTCAACGCCTTCGATATGGCCGCAGACACGTCGTCTCCGTCCGTATCGCAGATGGTCATCGTGGAACATCCGACGGTCGACGGAGGATACTACTTCACCGCATTGCAACCTGCTCACTACACATCGATAACATGGGACTTCGGCGACGGGACATCCAACGCCAGCGGTACCAATGTCACTCACAAGTACACATCGAACGGATCCAAGACGGTCACGCTGACGCTGTACAACAAGGATGCCGCCGGAACGAAGTACGCGACGCTGACCGAATCTGTCGAGGTGGAACTGACGCTCAGGTCCACAATAGATGCATGGGTCGGGGTCGAATACTCTCTTTCCCTCCCTGTGGCCGATGCCGATGCGACATACATCCTGGAAGCCCGCGGAGACGGGAACACGGAGTACACGTGGCTGATCCTGTCGGATTTCTTCACCTCCGAAGGGCACAGATACCTTTCGGTCAACGGGATCCCCGATGCATCCGTGGCCAACACGACGGCCGATTGCAACATCTATCTGGTCGAATACGAGAGCGACGGGACCACTGTCAAGACGAAGACAGCCATAAGCACATGGACGGTCAACGTCTGGCCGAGTGTGGAGGAAAGCAGGATCTCCGTGGACATGACGATAACGATCAACAATCATATCGTCACGCTGACCAACAGAGGCATTTCCGGAACAGGGGTGATAATGTTCGTGGATTGGGGAGACGGAAGCGGATCCCACAGGCAGACATCCACGATCACCGCAATGCACACCTACGACGAGGACGGCTACTACAACATAACGATGGAGCTCGTCGTCAACGGTGAGGAGTACAAGACAACCGGATACGCACAGGTGCCATCCGTCACGATAATCTACACCGTGACGTTCAACGCCAACGGCGGGTCCGGTAGCATATCGCCTATGTCCGGTCAGATCGTGACGGTGCCCGAGTGCACGTTCACCAACGACACCGAGTTCGAATCGTGGAACACATCTGCGAACGGCACAGGCACGATGTTCGTGCCCGGACAGATGCTGACTCCCGATTCCAATCTCACACTGTATGCGCAGTGGGCTGAGGACAGCGGCGGGGACGGAGACACAGGCGGGGACCATACGGATTACACGATACCCATAGTCATCCTGATCCTGGCGATAATCGTGATCGCGGTCATCATCACGAGGGTGATATGATGTCCATCAAACCGTTGGCCGTGATGCTGGCCGTTCTGATGTTGTCAGTATCGCTCTCTCCGATCGTTGCCGAAGGATCTGATGCGTCAAGCGACGGATACGAGACAGCATTCGGATATTCCGATGAGGATCTGGACGAATACGAGTTCGGATTGCTTACAGCGTTCGCCATAGGGCTGGTGGTAGGTGCCGTCATCGGTGCTTTGTCGGTATCCATAGCGTCGCCGTCGGACGCTCCTGCGGGGAACAGCAACGAGATAGACGGAAAGTTCCGCGGGATGGAAGCTGACAAGGTGATCACCGCCATGGATACGGCGAAGAACCTGATCTCGTCCGTCCTTCCCGCAGATACGGATCTCTGGGCCTTCACGGTCAACTACTGGGGAAGAGCTGCAGAGCTTGCTGTCGCGGAGTATTGGAACACAGACGACGACTTCGAGGACGTGGTGAACGACATGCTCACCCTGACAGGCATGCCGGGAAACATATCGAACTACCTTTACTCGTGGTCCGAGGCCATAGACGAAGCGTACAACAACCTCTCATCGCAGTCGGTGAAATGGGATTCGATCTACGAGAGCATGTCACTGTCCCTGAAATGGAACGGCGGCAGTCTCGTTTCGACCAACGGATCCGATCCCGGGAAGATCGTCCTGGACATGCTGCAGGTTGCAGTGCCCACTTCGGAGACCAATGTGGTCTACATCGATACGGACTATTCCGATGCCGACCTCGAATACACGTACTACGACAAGATGTACGTGTTCGGGCAATCCTCGGAATACACCATCGTGAGCCTGGATACCGGAGCGGCCTATACCCTCTCGAAGGGCTCGAACGATCTGAACTCCATATCTGGCAGTCAGAGCACAGGCATACTCCCGTCCGGATTCTACAGATTGTCTGCTGGAGCGACCTACGCCGGACCCATATCCATGTCCGCAGGCAGTGATGCCGCAGACGCCAGTGGAGGTCTTGTGGCAGGAAACGGCACGGATCTGTACCTGATGAGGTCCGGAGACAGCGGCGTAAACGTCTACAGTTCCC
>JBAYAO010000104.1:0-3757 GCA_041669745.1 Candidatus Methanomethylophilaceae archaeon
ACGGGACCGTATCCAGCGAGATACCCACATACAATATATACATCACAGAACAGAACGGAACATACGCTCTGAGCGTTATGCAGTATGGTACGGATGTATACGACATCGCCATCACTATGACCGGACACGGTTATCCGAAAGGGAATCAGGCCGTATTCTACATCTCCGGAGGGCCGTCCAATATTGTGGCCACAGGATATATCACACAGTCGGATACCATGATAATCTATTCGTGGATCGTTCTCGACAATATCACGGTCCTGTATTACTTCGAGTACGTTCAGAGTGAAGAGAGCAACATCGACGTCATAGGGCACTGGTACGCCGCGACCATGCTCAGCATGGATGAGGACGGGAACAGCGGTTGAGCACCATGGGATTGGACCTGGACATATTCTCGACAAAAGGATCTCTCTACTGGGGCTATTTCAACGGGTTCATGGGCGGCAGCATTGCAGACGGCATCATGTTCGGCGAGAATATCGTGAACGGACATCACAGCGCCGTAAGGATCTGGCAGGACGGAAAATATCTGTCGTGCACCGTTATAGAATATGACGAAAACACTGCCGACGGAAGAGATATCAGCAATATTACCGTGAGATCGATAGTATTTTCCAAGGATCCCAATTACATTCCGCCGCTACCTGAATTCGGCATCGATCTGTCGGGAACGTGGAACTGTACCGAAGCAACGGCAATGACCTTCAACGGCGTCGTATACGATCTGATACCCGGAATTACGAATATCGATGTATCGGAGAACGGCCTCTTCCTGGGATACATGGAACAGAACCAATATGAGGTCTTGGAATCCGTAATGATCATGGGACAGATCTCTACAGTGGGCCTGGACCTCAGCGTAGGTTGGTATATCGACAAATACGGATACATGTGGTCCGTCACGGTACAGGATGACGAACTTGAGATCTACTCATTCTCCGACTCACTGGAATCTGATTATTACGGTCAGAACCTCACCGTCAAACGCACATACTCCCGTGAGAACACCGGCAATGCGGAGATATCGACAATAGACATCTCCGGAAATACGTACGTCGGAACCTCGATCAGTACGATAAAAGGATTTGCCGGCAAATACGGAACGAGTAATGTCACAATATCTCTTATCGTATCAGGACAGGTCGGAGACAGGGCCTATGGGTACGTATCCGGATACTATAACGGCGTCTACTACTACGATCAGTTCGACGGATATATTGTCAATTACTACGGAACATACAGACTTACGCTGGGGGTCATGTGCAGTGCGTTCTACGGAAACAACTTCCAGATGGTGGGAAACATCTCGGAAGATTCCTTTGATGCAACGATGATAACCAAAGTGACCGAAGGCGGAGCACAGAAATATGTCTTCGGAAACATACAAATCATCTTTTGAAGGCACATTCTCGATTCTGAGACCATCCGATTTCGTGAAAGAGAATGCCGCGATGAAAGGAAGTGTGTTCATGGTAGACGGCACTGACATCCTGGGCGTCATGATAGATGAATACGGCGAGATATGGACCGTGAACATCGATGACAGCACAGTGAGATTCAAGACCGTATTCGTCTATTACGAGAACGGGAAACCTGCCGTTGCCGAGCGTATCTATTCACGTTCCGGAGATGAGGGAAATGTGCCCTCCAACAAGGTATCGCTTATGGGAACGTGGAATTCCGTTAACAGATATTACATTTCCGAAGACGGGACATTCACTCAGCTCACCAACAACTATTCGCTGACGATAGATAACCAGAACAAAGGATTCTGCCTCGGTACATGGTCGGAGAACTATACCGTAGGAACAATATCTCTGGCTCTTACCGAAATAACAGACAGGACACACATAACCATGTGTCTGACATGGGGCGAAGACAACGTATCATACGGTTTCGGATGGGCCGTTGACGATACACACATCATCATCTTCGAGACCTATGAGGACAGCTACGGTTCGACCATCACTGTCGGCACATTGCTGGAACTGTCCGAATAAGTCGGCATCAATAAATATCGATACAGGATAATCAAAGCCGATGATATTCGAAAGGCTAGCTAATGGAATAATGAAGCATTCCAAGCTGATAATTGCCGTTTGGATAGTGTTGCTCATATGTGCAGTACCGTTCGCCGCAAAAGCGGCCGACGTACTCAGCTACAACACCGACGACATGGCGGGATCCGATTCCGAATCAGTCAAAGGAATGGCTATCATTTCAGAGAATTTCTACACATCGGATACCGATGTGTCATCCTCTACGCTGCTTGTGATCACCTATGAGGACAGCGATGCTGAAACAGCCGCGGAACAGCTCATCACGAACCTGAATAACGGTCTGTCGACCTATGTCGACGACGATGGCAATCCCAAGATCGCCGCGATAACAACTGTCAGTAATTTCGAACAGGATGACAGCGACGGCGGAATGATCCTCGTTATGATAACATACGTGAACAATACATTCTCCAATGTAAGCGACGACACGAACAACCTCAGGAATTGGATCTCGGAAGAGAACACCTACGGAGAGGCATTCACCGTATACGTCACCGGTTCGCCTGCTATCACGTATGATATGGAGGCCGGCGCAATGGAAGATATCTCACACATCGATATCTTCTCGATCCTCCTGATCCTTATCCTGGTCGGTCTGTTCTTCAGGTCGATCTTCGCATCCACGATGCCCCCGATAACCATCGGTGTCGCCATAGGTATCACATTCTGCGCCCTGTACTTCATCGGCAGCGCAATGGAGATCTTCTTCATCACGGAGATGTTCATCATCGTTTCCATGCTGGGTGCCGGCTGCGACTATTGTATATTCATAATATCAAGATACAGAGAAGAACGCAGGAAAGGTCACGATCACGACCATGCGATGCGCGAATCCATCATATGGGCCGGAGAATCCATCACAACTTCCGGTATCTCGGTCATGATCGGATTCGGAGCGATGTCCATCTGTTCATTCTCGATGATCAGCGGAATGGGTATAATGCTCGCAGTTGGTATCGCAATTGCGCTTCTCGCGGCACTTACCCTGATCACCTCGATCCTCAACCTCATCGGTGAGAAGATCTTCTGGCCGTCCAAGATCGAATCCTTCCAGGAAGGAAGCAAGTCCATGAACGGCTGGTACGGAAAGTGCGCCCACTTCGGAGACAAGTACTTCCACAAGTCCGTGAAGTTCTCACTCAAACATGCAAAGGCGATCGTGATCGCGGCAGTGCTCATCACCGTGCCCAGCGCATATGTGATGGCGACCGCCCCTTCATCCTACGATATGATCGGCACCATGCTCACCGGAGATTCCGGAAACGGTCTGAACACCATCGAGGACTACGCCAACGGCGGAATGATCATGCCCGATTACGAGGTCATGGAACTCGAAGACACCATAGGTACGGTCACGATAATCAATATCGGAGGTTCTGAACTCGGCATAGGATATGTCCAATGGAACAGTACGGCCATGAGTTCCGGCGATAAGGTCGGCTACATAGACGCATTTGCCTCTTTGACTTCCGACATCTATGCAAGCGACAGCAACGTCGGAGACGTTACCACGATGTACAGCTGGCAGGAACTCGAGTATAAGGCCATCCAGATCATCGGTGAAAAGGGAACGCTCAGCGATATCGTCTATCTTCAGAATATTCTGGGAACGATATACGCCAACGGATGGATGTCCGCAACCGCTATGTCCTATGCAGAGATCGCTCTGACAGAGTTCATAGCCAATGAGGCTC
>JBAYAO010000105.1:0-3739 GCA_041669745.1 Candidatus Methanomethylophilaceae archaeon
ATCAGGAATCCCGTGAGGACACAGATCATCGCCGTGTTCGTGTCGTATCCGTTTTCAGTTGTCTCGGTCACGGCCTCCGGCAGGAGCATGAGGAACAGGATCCCGAGGAAAATACCTGCACTGAGCGCAACGAGCAGGTGGACCTGCGTGTCCGAGAGCCTTCTGATGAACGGAACATAGGCCCCGGCCATAGATACGGCAAATAGGACGATAGCGTAGACCAGGAAGGTAATAATCGGATCCATATCCCCTCCCAAAGTGGTCTATTATTAAATGGTTGTCGTAATGTTAATAATAACAGTACGTACTCTGCATGGCCGATTAATAACACGAGGGAGAAAGATGAGTGTCGTGAGTATTTCATTGAATGATGAGAACATCCGCTCCTTGGAAGATATCCAGACGGCCCTGAATTTGAACGGCAGAAGCGAAGCCATAAGATTTTCCATCAGGGCTGCAGAGACGGAGATCAAAGAGATGAACGATTTCGAGGGAGCGGTGGAAGGTGTGTTGGTCATAGTGCACAAGGATCACGGAGAAGCCTGGATGGGACTTATCCAGCATAAATACGAGACGCACATAAAAACGCAGCTGCATTCCCATCTGAGGGACAGGAAATGTCTGGAGGTGATGATCATCTCCAGCGATGCGGATACGATGCGGACAATGCTCAGGGAGATACACTCAACAGGCAAAGCGGATTATATCAAATTCGTGAGGAATTGATTTGTTAAGGTATAGGCTTTAATAATACAGAGTGCATATTAAGTACCGGATGGGATAGCATGGGTTCTGAGGACCTAGATAACAGCGGTAGCTTTGTTGCTGACGTAGGAAAGAGCGTCAGTGCCAAGGTCAGAGGCATATTGCATTCGGTATTAGGTACAGCAAAGGGGACGGTGCCGATTGCAGGTAGGGGCGCTACCGATATACAGGCAGCACTGGATATAGTGAACAGGCCGACGTTCAGGAGGGAATTGCCCTCCAGGCCGGCGGCATCGAATCTGGAGGTACAGGGGTCCGGAGAGGACGATGCCGTGGAACCTCAGAAGGTACACGGGAGTACAGAGGAGCAGGTACCGGAGTTATGCTTCGGATCACCTGAAGCCGAGAATCTCGAACCTGAGACGGAAAAGATCTTTGTAGAATCTCCCGTAGATACGAACGACGGGGCGGAGATCCAGGCCATTACGGTCGACATGCCAGCAGTGGAGAATCCCGCAGAGACTGCGGAGGAAGAAGAGGAACCAGAGATCTCCGTTGCAGAGGAGATTGACGATCCCGACGATGAAGAGACGGAGGATGAGGTCGGGATACCATTGCAGACAGAAGAGTCTCTCGAGGAGAACCGGTACAGGGCACCGCAGACGGTGGAGACCTCTGCGGCATGTGCCGAGAGGTCATGCACCAGATACGTCTTCGATCCCGATGCATACATGTGGGAGGAGGAAGAGATTGAAGGATCCGTTATCGACCCGAGCTCTGTAACGAGGACCGAGCCGGTATCTGATGAAGAATCTCCGTACGATATCGTTCGGCTGTCTTCCGAAGAAAGTCTCGCAGAAGAGACTCATGCAGAGGACGCAGGATACATTCCGAACATCATCCACATCGAGAATCCCATTGTCGTCGATGCCCCTGTCGAGATCGAGGTACCCGCAGAGGTCACGTATATGGATATCGGAGACGAGGTCGAAGGTATGGTGAAGATCGTCATGCCGGAGATCACGGAGGACGAGATCGAAACAGAGGATTCGCGTGTTTCGGAGATCGAAACAAAGGAAGCGGACGACTGCGACATAGCATTCTGTGTCGCGAGGACCGAGTTCCCCCTGACGGATGTATCGGTCGAGGAATACACCCCCATATTTTCCTTCCGAGACATGCCAGTAACCGAAGGGGCAATGTCGGAGGATCCCACAGAGGCCTTGGCCGTCCGTGACTATGTCGAGGATGCCGTTGCCGACGACATAGTGAACAGGATACTGTTGGAGCTCGTACCTGAGATATTCGGAGGGTCTAAAACCATCGGTGCGATGTCGGAAGTGTCCGAAGATCCCGATGACAGTGCGATCACCGACATAATAGAGGACATAGTCGCGGAGACGGTCGTCAACGATGTTATGGCGAGGTTGGTACCGGAGGTGTTCGCATCCACAGAGGAGATCGCGGAGGGTCCTATTCCTGCAGTCGTTTCCCATGCCGTCGAGGGTCTGCACACCGGGGTGTCGACCGGGACGGAGATAAAGCTACCTGTAGAGGATATACCTGAGGCCGTCGGTACGACGATAAAGTTCATGTTCCCCTTTGCCGCGATGTCACTGAACGACGGAACTGGGTTCAGATTCACGATGGGCACTCCGGAGGAGGTAGAGAACGATGTCTCAGCAATGGAGGAAATGTCCGAATTGGATTCAAGGGATTCGTCGGAATCGATATATGTCGTACCTGTGCGTGGCGGTTCGACATTCACCCTATGAATCCCTTTCCGTTCCACCGTTTTCTTTTTCCCTCTTCTTTTCGCCCGAATAATGTTAAATAAGGAGCCCTGCTTTTAGGGTCATGGACATCGGAAATGTACTGTTGATGCTTGCGGTTATATTCGCATTGGCAAAATCTGCGGCATTCGTGTTTAACAGATTCGGTGTTCCAGGTCTTATCGGAGAGATACTTGTGGGTATCCTCATCTCAAACCTCGTCATAGGCGATTGGTCATTCGAACAGACGCTGCATCTTAACGATCCGGAGTACTTCGATATTCTGGAGGTCTTCGCAGAGGTAGGTGTGGCATTCCTCCTGTTCTCGGTGGGGTTGGAGACGAGAGTGAAAGATCTCACATCGGTGGGTAGATCGGCGATTATGGTGGCCACGCTGGGAGTGATAATCCCATTCATTCTTGGCTACGCGTATATCGAGTATTTCGCTGACGGAAACATGTATCATGCGTTGTTCCTAGGTGCTGCGATGGTGGCGACCAGTGTGGGGATCACTGCACGTGTGATCAAGGACATGAAACTCACGGACACAAAAGAATCCAGGATCATAATAGGGGCGGCCGTTATCGATGATATACTGGGCATGATAGTTCTAGCGATAGTCGCGGGAATGGCAGAGTCGGGATCTGTGGAGATCTCTAGTATTCTGTCGATCACGATTCTCGCGGTGGCCTTCGTGTTGATAGTACTGCTGTTCTGTTCTATGGGTGTGCCGAAGATATATGCGATGGTGGAGAAGAGGAACGAGAGGAAGCTCATCGCCGATCCATCGTACATACCGAGAAAGATAAACATGCTGTCCGTGTCCATAGCCGTTTGTCTGGGGTTCGCGTTCCTTGCGGACTATATAGGTCTGGCTGCAATAATCGGAGCCTTCCTTGCGGGAATGATATTCGCGGATTACGCATGGGATTGGGGCTTGGAGGAGAAGATCGAGTCCATCAATGTGTTTCTGGTCTCATTCTTCTTCGTGTACGTGGGGCTACAGGTGGATATGGGTCAGATAACGGAGAATCTTCTGCTGATCGCACTTGCGGTCATAATATTGGCCATAATCAGCAAATATATTGGGTGTTCGCTCGGTGCGAAGGTCTGTGACAGGAAGATGGACAAAGGTTCACTCAACATCATCGGCATAGGCATGATCCCGAGGGGAGAGGTCGGTATCATCGTCGCGACGATAGGTATGAAGATAATGGTGGACGGAGTACCGGCATTGTCCCAGGAGCTCTACACGGTTGTCG
>JBAYAO010000106.1:0-3727 GCA_041669745.1 Candidatus Methanomethylophilaceae archaeon
AGAATGGAAGAATATGCTGACGTTCATGATATTCGATGATCGTACTGCGACTCTATGGCAGGGATGGCCGCCGTTGCCGAGAAAGGATTCGCCTATGCCGGAACATCTCATAAGGGCAGATACGTTCGAAGAACTCGGCAGAGGTATCTCGCAGCATCTCAGAACTCTGTCGGACATAACGGGCGGATTCTCACTGGAACCTGCATTCTCCGATAATCTGAAAGAGACCGTGGAGAAATTCAACGGATACGCAGAAACTGGTGTTGACCTCGATTTCCACCGTGGCGACTACGTCTATGACCGGGAATGGACCACTTTCCCTCCTGTGATCGGCGGCACCGAATGGCCTGAGAAAGGGGTCAAGAATTACACGATGCATCAGTTCAGCAAGAACGGCCCCTATTACGCTATAATCCTCGGAGCCGGAACCCTCGATACCAACGGGGGACCGATAATCGACAGCCAAGCGCGTGTCCTCGATTGGAACGACGAACCTATAGACGGTCTCTTCGGTGCCGGCAACTGCATAGCATCACCGACGGTCGGTGCGTACTGGGGCGGAGGAAGCACTATAGGCCCGGCCCTCACATTCGGATACGTTGCCGGTTCCAATGCCGCAGAGAGAAAAAACAAGGATCCGGAATGATCACTGCCGTATGTACCTTTCCTCCATTCCCATGTCGTAACGTCCCAGCATATAGCATATCACGACGGCGCATAGCATCCCGATTACGGCACCAGTTATAACATCACTCAGATAATGGAAATACAGGTACATCCTTGAGAATGAGATCAACAGTGCCAGAATATAGAATACTGCACCAAGCTTCCAGCTTGCTCTAATGAAAACGACCGTTGCCCCCAAAAAAGAGATCATCGTATGCGTTGAGAAGAATGAAAATCCGCCAGGTGGTTCCAGTAACAACACTATGCCGGGGTCTTCTACGAACGGCCTCGGACGGGCGATCATCGGTTTTACCAGGAGTTCGCTGACCGCATACAGTATGATGATCGCCATGAGAATCACCATCGCCAGTCTCCTGTACCTTCTGATGATCAGAAGCGGAACCAATACCGCCGCTAGGATCATCACACCTGCCGCCTTCAGACCTAAAGTGGCCATGACGGTATCCATGGTCGGTGACCAAAACATCGACTGTATCCAATCCAGAACGGCCATTTCGTTCATTCTTGCCATCGATGATGGTGTTCCTATTTGTTTGTTGCCCGAACACTTCGTATATATACGAACTATTTTTCTCCATAAACCAACACCTTTTGCAACCCTCTGCGATACCATGGCGCTGTATCGACGTATTTTGATCCGGGAGTGTTAAGATTATAAAGCTCCTGATTGTTGCGCGATTCGATGCCGGCCAATACGAAACAAACGAAAGCGATATGCAGGAACGCCAACAGCGGAACGTTAAGAAGGGATCCGGCCATATTGAGGAACGCCCGATTGAAAGCTGCCAGACAGAAAGCCATAGCGGGAAAGAAGAAGCAAACGGCCGCCGAACTTATAGATGACATACTCAAAGAATACGTAAGGTCGAATCCCGATCTCAGGGATAAGAATGACGTTGGTCTCGTCTTTAAACATTATGTCTGCGACTTGCTGAAGAATGATGATTACGAGATCATAAAAGGCGACACGGACTGGCTCGGCGATCACGGCGTAGATATGATCGTGTCACAGACCAAAGAATCCGATTATGATCTCGAAAACCCTATAACAACAACGTATGCCGTCGCATGCAAATACAAATCGAAGGACAATGTCACCTACGAGGAATACAGAAGGGTCGAATCGGGGAATCTGCTATACCACAAATGCGACAGGATAATGTTCTTCACCACCAACGATTACTCTAACGATGCTCAGGTATCCGCCAGACGAACAAAGATCACAAAATTGATAACCGGCAAAGAACTCGTGAAAATGACAGAGAGACTGAAAAAACAGCCATAGATATCGGTGCTCAAAACAACTTTTTATCGTCCTTGACGACTGCTGACAGAATTACCGCGATGACCGCCAGGACTGTCCCCATTATCATGGTAGCATGGAATCCCGTCATGAACATCGACTGATTCATTTCAGAGAAGGGTGTATCCCCTGAACCGGTGACGCTCAGGAAGAACGCGGAGAACAACGTTGTCCCTACGCCACCTCCCAGATATCCCGAGATTACCATCAGCGCCGATCCTGTTCCCCTCTCCTCGTCGCCTGCATTCTCCACAATACGGCTCGCTGCCGGCCCTCCGCCCAATCCCCATACCAGTCCCATCAACACCAAAGCGACCGCCAATGGTACGACTCCCCTCCCCGGATCTATTATTGCGTATATCAGACTGAGAACCGCCAGTGCAACACATGCGGAAACACTGAACCATCTGCGTCCCACAAGATCTGACCGCCTGCCGACCTGGGTACATATCAGCAATGTGATCGTAGGAGGTATGAACAGGTACATCCCGCTCTCCGCGGAATCGAGACCCATCTCCAGAGTGAGATAGAACGGAAGGAGATACAAAAGCCCCATGTACACGATGTTGATCAGCAGGAACGCCATGAAGACGGAGCCGAACCTCCATCTCCTGAATATCCTCAGATTGAGGACCGGCGCATCACATCTGGATTCCCATGCGATAAATGAGACGAATGCCGCTATGCATACGATCGTGGATACGATGATCGGTATGTCGTTCATTCCGGCATGTGAGAAACGTTCCAACGTGAACACCCCTGATACGATGGCGACGAACATCAGCATGGCGCCAGTGAGATCGAAATGCGTTTTGCTGTAACCATCGTCTTCCGGGATGACATACATAGCGAGCAGGATCCCTGCGATGCCTATGGGGACATTGATGAAGAAGATCCATTGCCAGGAGAGATATTCCGTTATCAGCCCGCCCAACGCAGGACCCAATGCGAATCCAAGGGATGCTCCCAATGTGACGATGCTCATGCCCATGCCCAGCATACCGGCCGGAAGATATCTCACACAGAGCAACGGTGCACAGGCGACCATCATTGCGGCGCCCACCCCCTGGAATATACGCCCGACCAACAATATACCGTAACTCGTCGATAGACCGCATGTCAGCGAGAATACCATGAACAATGCCAACCCCGTTATCAGTACTTTTTTGATCAGACCCCGGTCTGCCAGTCTACTGAACACCAGAAGAAGACCTGCGATCATCATCAGATATGTAACCGTGACCCATGACGATGTGCCAGTGTCTATGTTGAAATCAGATGCTATCGACGGAAGAGCGACGTTGACGATGGAACCGTCGAGACCGTCCATCGTCACGACCAGACCTATCGCCAGAAGCAACATCATCTGATCCCTCCTCTTCCTTATGACCTCCATGAGACTCTGATATATCGGATGTATTCAATGATATTGGTTCTATCGCCTGACTCGCATGGACAATGTGAATGCGACGATGATCTTCCCGTATCACAATAGTCGAATGGCCAAAACCTTAAGAAGACGTATAAAGTGCGTATGGATTAGATGGAACCTATCATCGTGGTCTCAGGACTGAAAAAACGTTATGGGACTGTAAAGGCGGTCGACGGACTCGGCTTTTCGGTGAAACAGGGGGATCTATTTGCTTTTCTAGGACCGAACGGTGCCGGCAAATCGACGACCATCGACATACTTTGCACGTTTCTGAAACCTGACGAGGGCACCGTCATAATCAACGG
>JBAYAO010000107.1:0-3685 GCA_041669745.1 Candidatus Methanomethylophilaceae archaeon
AGAGTTACGGAAAGGCAGTTCTGACCGCTGTTCCCGACGACGAACATGTATTCGCCGGATGGTACGACGGGGATACCGCCGTATCGTTCGACAATCCTCTGACAGTGAACAGCGACTGCAATCTGTCTGCTGCGTATCTGCCCAAGACCGTCACAAGAACGTTCGCATGGACGTCGGAGGACGGTACGCAGATAACCGCCGTCGTGGAGCTTGATTCATCAGAGTATCTGGTGTTGAAGAACGATCCCGACGTGCCGAGAAGGGGCGAAGCCTCCGACTGCATGGCGGACATGGCCGTGCTGGACAGGTCTACGGCACGCATAGCCGAGATCCTTTCGGAAGTTGCATCGGAATCCGATGCCGACGAACTGGAATTGGCCGTGCGTTTCGTTCAGGGGGCCATACAATACGAATCGGACAGACAGCACCATGACGGAGATTATTGGAAATACCCTCTGGAGACCCTCTGGGATTCCGCGGGAGACTGCGAGGATACATCGATCCTCCTGGCCACGATACTGAAGGCCATGGGCTACGATGCCGTCCTGGTTGAGCTTCCCGGACACATCGGATGCGCGGTATCGATCCCGGGAGCAGATTCCAACTGGATGGTCGACGGCGTTCCGTACAGCTACGTGGAAACTGCCGTCGACGGTTCTTACTACTCCATCGGGTACCTTCCCGGGTTCGAGGCCGACGATGCTGTACTGATCAATCTGTCGTTGAGGGAGGCGGGGCAGTGAGCAGATTCCTGATCACACTCGGTGCGGCAATCGCCGTCATTGTCCTGATTATCGGCACGGTATATACGTTGGGCGTCGAACAGAGCATACAGCTGGTCAAGACCCACGGACCCACGATACTCGTTATCGCACAGGTCCTCGGACTTTTCTACTGCGGCGCGACACATAACTACAGATTGGGTGCGGTACTGACTCTGACCATATTGACCACAATACTCTGGGGGTGGTGAGATGAACGCTATCGATCTCCTCCCGTTCCTGGCAGTGTTCGTAACAATGGCAGGATACGCCCTCGGACGTTGGATTAGGAACTATGCGCATGTGATCGTTCCGTTCAGGGACCCTATATCTCTGACATTCGTGGCATTGCTGGCGATGCCGTTCCTGATCGATGTGTTCTCTCCCGAACATTCCCTGATCCCGTCGGACAGCATCTGGTATCAGTCGTTGGTATGTGCGATACTCGTCGGATACATCATCGGATATCTGCTCAACCAGATCAACATGGAATACGTGGGGGTCCACAACATCCTGGAGAAGGTCCAGGACATCTACCCGATCGTTTACTACTACCATGACGGCAAGATGTACATCCAGCCCCAAACGTTCAGAGGGATCTTCAAGACCATGATCCTCCGCGTGAGGTATCCTCTCGACCTTCCGATGAATCAGATCATGAGGCGCAGGACGGTGAAGCTCCGCAAAGTGTTCATGCATCTGGAAGCACAGGTGATAGATCTCGCCGGACACACCGTCGAGAAGTACGATCAGAAACTGGGGCCGTTCAAGGTCACGGTGGAGAAGCACACGTACATTCCCGCCCCGTACTGCATGGATGCGCCATACGATTGGATCGTGAACACCGCACAGTACGATCAGATGTTCAGGGAATACTCGCGCCTTCAGGTGGACGCCATGGAGTCCAAAGCGGAGCTTCAGGTAGCTTCCGTCAAAGGAGCCGGAATGGTGCTCACAGCACTGAACGAGAAGACACCGAGCAACATGTTCCTGGAGGAACTGGGGATTGACATGGGCAACCTGGAGATCCGCAGGCAGGCCATCAGGGACGAGATCGAGCACGGAGCTCCCGTGAAGGAGAAGAAGCCGTCCAAGAAACCCAAGGGACAGGAGAACGAAGATGGCGACGATTGAGAGATCATCAATGATAACTCCGATCCCGGACACGAACACAGCGGAATCGATAATGTACGGAAGCAAGTACAGATTCGCGAAATCCAGCAAGTTCTACTGGGATTCTGTCGAGGATTATCTGATCAAGCTCCAGAAAGAGATGACCCTGGACATCATCGATCCCGCATTCTGCGAGTACGTGGTGAAACGCAATCCGATGATGATCTACGCTTCAGAACCTCCTGTGGACTCCGTGGACCGTATCAAGGACCTGCACACGCTGAGGATCCTCCTGAACGTCAAGAAGGCACTTCACGATGTGGAGATCAGGCGCACCGAGAACCTTCAGTACGCGCAGATCCACGGGATATCGGAGTATTCCGCGAAGATGCGCGAAGGCGGCATTGACGACGATGTATGGAAGGCCGCAACGCTTCGTTACGACGAACCAATCGAGTTCGACACGATACGTGCCAAACGCGATATGGACGAGAAGGTGGCGAAGTACGACGCGGAGATCCTTCAGCGCAGGATACAGCAGTACCGCAAGATGCGCGATATGGTCACGCAGATGACCGAGGAAGAGACAAAGGAAGATGTCCCCGAAGAAGAACCGGAGATCGAACTGAACATCGTCAAAGAGGTCGAGGAGGTGGACGTGGACATACTGAAGGTAATCGAGATCGACGAAGATCCCGAATCGTCCGACGAAAGCGAAGAATCTGAAGGATACGAGGACGAAGGAACAGCATCCGAATCTGTCGAACCGAACGATTATTCGGAACCGAACGACGGGGTTAAGGACGATCCCGATGTCATAGAAAGCGACTCTGGCCAGCCTATTGGGGGCATACCCGAAGAGGAAGGAGGAATCGAAGATGAAGACGAAGAATACGATGACGTTCAGACAGAGGATGACTGCCATGATGAGCAGTCTGAGATCCTGGGTGATGGGAGCGATCCCGTCGAGGAAGTAAACGAAGAGGAAACAACGGAATATGATCCGGAGGAAGAGAGATGAGCGATACTACGACGTTGTTCCTGGAAGTGGTCTCGGGACTGAACGAAGGGTACCGCGACCTGATCAGGATGTACAACATCGGAGATACGAAAGCGGGATATCTCAAGGCATTCGAGATGTGCCTGTCGCCCGCATGTCCGTCGAGACAGCTGTGGCAGTTCGATTCATATCGTGAGACGGAGAGACTGATCCCGTTGCCGGATGATCCGTGCGAGAAGGTCAATCCCGAGGTCTTCAGGTTATGGATCGTGACATACGAGCAGATAATGCGCGAGGTCGCACTGATCGACAAGAAACCATCGCCGGAAGTGACCGACGAGATCATCGAGGACATCGACCTGGTGGATCCGTTCGAAGAGGCGATGTCATGAATGCCGACAAGCTTATGGCGGACCTCTTCAAACCCGGGGCCACACACCTCACGACCGGTCTGAAAGGCGGGGGAAAGACCCATTGGGCCGTTGCCTGCGCAGAGAGTCTGGTGAAGGGCAGATGGCCGTCCGCGGGGAAGGTCGTGCTCTTCACGAACGTGATCTTCATCAAGAAGACACAGTCCGGGCCTGTACGCGAGTATCCTCCAGGGGTGAAGCACATCACGACGATGAAGGAACTGTTCCCGAACGTGGCGGACTGCATCAGGGAGAACGGCAGGGATGTGACGATCCTGTTGCTACTAGATGAAGCGCAGAACTTTCTGTTGGGAGATTTGAACTTCACCCATCTCACGCAGGCGATGAAAAGATTCTCCGGAATCATCAGGAAATTCAACATGTGCGTGTGGTACCTGACA
>JBAYAO010000108.1:0-3651 GCA_041669745.1 Candidatus Methanomethylophilaceae archaeon
GGATGTATGCTGGGTGCGCTGTCATGACCGTGAAGGATCAAGTGAGAGATATATGTTCCGACGTGACGAATCTACCGGAAGAGATGGAATCGATCATCTCTTCGAGAGGCGGACTCGATGCTCTGAAGGAGTGTGTTCCTGAAAAGGCAGATCTCGTTCTCGAGGCGAGGTTCTTCCATTCTCTGTCGGATCCGATCCGTTTGCAGATATTGCATGCACTGATGACGATGGATCTGTGTCCTTGCATCCTGAAGGAGATTACGGAGTTGTCCGATTCAAAGCTGTCATATCATCTCAATATCCTCGAGAGGGCGGGATTGATAGTATCTTCGCCGAGGAAGAAATGGCGCATCTATTCGCTAACCGGAAAAGGCAGGTCGCTTATAGCAAGAGGAATGCCTGTCGATCGTGGTACGTCCAGTCCGTAGAACGGTAAACCGATCTTCGGACAATTCGCTACGGAAGACACTAAAATTATTCATTTTTCTGCAGACGGATGTGAAACGCCATGCAGGTACACCGTACGTTTACCTATTTTTTGATCCATTCCGAGTTCGGCATCCACATTGAAGACCGTAAGCATGTTTTCGGGAGTGAGAACTTCCTCGGGAGTGCCGCAGCACATTATCCTATGCTCATGAATCATGGCGATGCGATCACAATAACGGGCAACCATGGACAGATCGTGAGACACGATCACTACTGTGAGACCCTCGGTCTTGGACAAATTCTGTATCAGGTCCAGTATCTCAAACTGCGCACTGACGTCCAGATGAAGCGTAGGCTCATCCATCAGGATTATCCTCGGTGTCTGTGCCAAGGCACGTGCGATGATCACTTTCTGACGTTCTCCGCCGGACATCGTGTTGATGAGTCTGTTCTCAAATTGTTTGACGCCCGCTTTTCTCATTGCATTTTCGATAATCTCCTCATCATCAGAGGTTTCGCTTCCGAATTGATTAGTGAACGGCATTCTTCCCATTGAGACGATATCCCTCACGGTGAACGCGAAGCGTATCTCATTGGTCTGTGGGACCACGGAGACGATCTTTGCGATATCCTTCCTTCTGTAGTCTTCCAAGGAGGCCTCGTCCAGCAGGATTAGACCGTCGTGGGGTGATAGGTATCTGTTCATATTCTTGACCAATGTAGATTTTCCGCAGCCATTTGGACCAAGTATCCCAAGCAGTTCACCTTCTTTCAATTCAAAATCAATATTATCGAGTACTTTTTTCCCTTCGTAATTGAAAGAAAGACCACAGACCCGATATCTCGTCACCATCCCATCTCCTTTTTTCTCCTTATCAGCAGGTATATGAAATACGGTGCACCGATGATGGATGTCAGAATGCCTATGGGCAGTATATCACCAGGAATTATCGAACGGGATATGTAGTCGCACAGCACGATGAATGCTGCCCCGCCTATTATCGAAGCCGGAAGCAGATATCTGTTGTCGGGCCCCATGAGTATCCTCATGATGTGAGGGATGACCAGGCCCACAAATCCTATTACTCCTACGAAAGAAACACAAGCCGCCGTCACAAGAGCGGTTGCAAACAACATCTCTTTTCTAACCTGAGCAACATTGACTCCCAGATCATTGGCATGAATGTCGCCCAGCATCATCGCGTTGAGATCGTTTGCACGCGTCAGCATCAGCAAACAACCAATTAGTACCAGCGGTGCAACGATTATCACATTATTCCATTCATACTGACCTATGTCCCCCATCATCCAGAATACTATGCCAGCCATCTTCTCTCCTGATATGTACGTAAGGAAAGAAACGAACGCACTGAACATCGAACCTACAGCTATTCCAGCCAAAATCAGAGTCTCGGTCTGTGTTCTTCCCTGTGTTTTGGAGATAGAGTAAACAATGAAGACCGTTATGAAGCAGAATATGAAAGAGCATGCGGGTACAGAGAACAATTCAGGCAGGAATGCAAGTGGAAACAATAGTGCCAGTGCTGCGCCGAACGAAGCACCGGATGACATGCCCAAAATGTATGGAGATGCCATAGGGTTTCTGAAAATTGCCTGCATCACCGCACCAGACAATGCAAGTCCGGCACCTACAAAACATCCCATGACTATACGGGGGCCGTTGATTTTTCTCACGACGACATTACTTACGTAGTCGCCTCTTCCCAAGATCCCATCTATGGTCTGGGATAAGGACAGGGGGGTGTATGCCATATGCAGGTCGAGCAGTATCGCCGCGATAAGTATGGATGTAGCAATGACGCACACGGTGGTGACCTTTGCGTTTTTCCTCATGTTTTACACTTCAAAATAGAGAAAAATAAGAGGTTTATTGTCTGAATTT
The DNA here is from genome assembly GCA_041669745.1 of Candidatus Methanomethylophilaceae archaeon. Taxonomy (GTDB): domain Archaea; phylum Thermoplasmatota; class Thermoplasmata; order Methanomassiliicoccales; family Methanomethylophilaceae; genus JBAZDV01. Next base: position 2,333 of record JBAYAO010000108.1, read on the forward strand.
CACAAAATATATTGCGGTACCGACAATTAGCACAATGACAATCGCAGCGGCAACGATCATGACTGTGTCGTCATTGTTGTTGTTGAGATCGTATACCTCGCCAGACGTAGAGAAGTACTCGGGATACATCGAACCGGCATATCCCCACAGACCATCATCGACATTGGCACCGTATGAAACCCACAGATTACCTATTTCTACGACCTTCACATCTGAATTGATGCCCATCTCCTGAACATATTCCAGTGCGGTCTCTCCGTTGTGCGGACTGTAGAACAGCACATCTATCTCATTCTGAGCGAAGAAAGACGGGTCTGATGCGAATGACGTGCCGCTTCCGGGATTCTTGTCTGCGGCAACATTGATCCCGCCACCCAGTTCGATCAACGTTCCGCCCATCGAGCCAGTTGATTGGATCTTATTGGTGGATACTGACACGGCCCTTACCTTGTTCTCGTCGTTTATTCCGTTCTCGGATAATTTATCTGCGACCTTTTTCGGTGCATCCTTCATGGCCTGTACGACAGACTCGTAGTTATCAGAACCGAATAATTTTCCAAGGTCCTCGGTTATCTGTACATTCTGGTCGTATGATTTCGGATAGTATCCTATGACGGTGTATCCTGCGGTTCTTAGAGTATTGACCAGGGTTGTGGAGTAGCTGTTGCAGACGACAACGTCTTTGTCCTTATCGAAACTACCGGCCGATTCTAATTCGGCCATTCTAATAACTACGTTGGGAACGTTCGTGGATGTCGTTGATATGAACATAGAGTCTGCAAGGCCCTCGGTAGCCACTATCCCGCTGTCGGAATATGCGGAACCGCTGTCCATTAGGACAATCTTATCGAATACGTTCAATTTAACGGCGGTGTTGGTGTATCCTTTGCTGAAACTGACGATATGGTCCACAGGTGCCGAGAAGGTATAGGTTTGGGGGGAACTCGGACCTATCTCCGTGATGGTGATAGTCGTATCGTCGACAGCTTCGGATAGATCAGAACTGAAAATCATCGGCAGGGCGGTGATGCACATGATCGTCACAAGCGCCAAGGCAATGATCTTCGGGTGATTTCTTTTTGATGTCATGGTAATCACGATATTAACGGTAGGGACTGAGAGTATTGCGTTTTATTTAATTATTATGTCGTAATGGCATTCTATTGCTAAATTAGTAACACCATAAAGCAGAGCCATCAGATTTTGTATGATTACTAAACTCGCTTTCGATCACACCAGTTGCTGAATAATCCAGAAAGTTACAGTGTTGCACGAGAGAAATTCTTCAGAAAGAACATTCGAAAAAAGCGAAATCACCC
>JBAYAO010000109.1:0-3615 GCA_041669745.1 Candidatus Methanomethylophilaceae archaeon
ATCCAATGGGCCTTCGCCGTCGTATCCGATCTCATCGTATAGACGGATCCGAGAGGGAATGTCGCCTCGGTCCCGTCGACCGATATCATCCAACCCACCAATGTGTATCCGTCCCTGGACACTCCTTCCGAAGGAAGGACGATGCCGTTGGCATACTGCGCGTTCATCGTTGCGATGTGCCCGTCCCCGCCGTTCGGATCGAAAACGAGATCGAGTATCTCTCCCTGATGTTCCGGAAGGACGGAGACTACCCACGCGACCGCATAGTTCTTCTCGAATCCGGCGGGACCGTCGATGTTCAGATGGATGTTCACCGCATACAGTCCCGGAACATGGCAGGTTCCGGCGAATGTGGGGATGTAGCCGTCGGATACCGCGATGACGATCCAGTCGGGGACGCTGTCCCTCACAATCGTGCAATCGTACAACGGATCCTGCGAATAATACATGAAATTGACCGCGAATTCGAGCCAAACAGGCCTTTCGTTCGTATCATCGACGTCATTGTACGGAGTGTAACCGTACGCACAGCCTGATACCACGGACGAAGGGGCGCGACTGTCAAAATAATCAGGCACATGCGTCCATTCCGCGAACATGACGATGTCGTCCGAAACCGAATATGCGGACCCGAGATCGACATGCATCCCGTTCGACGAACCTTCGAGCCATCCGGACAAGTAGTATCCGTTCCTGGAATAGCCCGATGCTGGAAGCTGGATCGTGTTCCCGCTCAGCACCTTCTGCGTCGGAACCGTTCCGGATCCGCCGTTGCCGTCGAACTGCACCGACGACCTTGCATCGTAATCGCTTGCCGCGTCCGATGGATCTGCACAACACGCGGCGATGCCTATGAAGAGCATGGCCAGCGCGATCGTGCATACGATGGTCTTATTCAAGGGAGATCACCCCGTCCGTCGGAACGCTGACGAAAACCAGCCTGTCTATCGCGTGGACCGTTATGGTCTGAGTGCCGTCGTCGTATCCTGCCTTTCCTGCGGTGACGGCGATCTCGAAATCCCCCGATCTGTCCGCTGTGCCCGATACTGTCCCGTCCGTTGCGGAGATCCAATCTGCTCCCGTCGCGGCTATGGACGCATCCTCTTCGGACATCTCCGGGGAATAGGACCATTCGTCTCCGACGATTATCGTTGCCTCGTAGACATCGGATGAGAACGTTATCGTCGGAACCACGGATATCGTTCCGCGGACATCCGAAGATGATGCCGTGCCGGCCGACGACCAGTAGAAGATCAGCATCAGATCATGGCCCGTACCAGAAGTAATCGTACAGGATTCGGACCCGATGACGGAGGATCCGTTGCTGTCTTTCGGAGATACATGGTAGTTGGTCAGATAGAATCCCGTGGCCAGATCCGACGAGTTCAGCGTGCCTACGCGGAAACGGACATCTGCCGTGAACGATACGTTGTAAGATGTATCGGGCTCTATTGCAACCGTGGCCAGCTTATTGTCGGACGGACCTCCGATCCCGCCCAGCTGTCCGGTCACGCGGATGTATCCGCTGACATCCTTGTCGGACGGATCGAACATCTCCGTTCCGGCAGCATCGGCCTCCTCGGTCAATGCGACCGTTCCGATCAGGGCCGATGCCGAAATGGAAAAAATGAGAAGAAGTTTAAAGAGGTTCGAATCAGAGCGCATACGCTATGACCCCGTTGCTGGGAACCGACGTGAATGACAGTTTCGTTACGACAGTCACCCTGAACGTATCGGACGAGCCTCCGCTGGACACGGTCACATTATAGGTTTCGGGCGAGGAGGGTGCGGTTCCGACGATGGATGTGCCCGATCCGCTGAGCCAAGACACTCCCGAGACGGTTATCGTTCCAGAGGAAACGACGTTCGAGATGTTGATGGCCTGTCCGGAGTACACGGTGATATCGTCCACGCTGATCGTAGAACCATAAGTGAACACGTTCGTCAGGATGTATTCCTCGTAACCTCCGCCGTATCCCGGCCCTTCCGCGACAACATGCAATCCTACGGCATACGTCCCTGCGGCCGCGGGGCTGAACTTGAACGACATGGTGCCGTTGCTGTACGTCACGCTGCTGAACAGAGTACTGTCGGTTGCCGTGGCGTTGGCGAAGTTCATCACTGTGGGATAGATCGATATTCCGCCTTCGCAATCGTAATCCTCAAGCACCAACGCTCCGCTGTATGCCCCCATGGCATCGTAGTTCGACGGCGTGAGGTAGTAACTGAAGTTATTGCCTATCACTTCGAAGTACGAGGAGTTCTTCTGATACATCTCGAACACCGACGTGTTCTTGTTGAGACTCACGTTAACGGGCCCGGAAATCGTCGTACCGACCGATGCGGCGGGGCTCCCCGTCACGTTGATCTTGACCGCGATGTATTTTCCGCCGGTGGTGTTGGATACGTTCCCCTCTCCGTTGATGTAGTAGTTGATACCGTAGTATCCGGGGATCAGAGGCGTTCCGACGATGTCGCCGCCGGAATTGAGACTCAGTCCTCTGGGAAGGTTCTCGGCCAGCGACCAATTGCCGCTGGGTATGGCGTAGTTGCTCGGGATGTTCGTGTCGAAGCTACAGTATGTTCCCGCCACCGCCGACAGGTTGTATGTTGCCGACGGCGCGGCATCGGAATCGTCCGATGCCATGGGCATTGCGATCGCGGCCATCGCCATCGCGAGGACGGCGACGATCGCGACAAGTTTCACATGTCCGTTCAGAACGGCCATTTTACCACTCCGAAGAAAAGCAATGCCGCTGCGATTGCGACGATTGCACCGACGATCGCGAACTCGTACCTTCCGATGTATGCTCCGCCGAGGATCATTGCGATACCGATGACCAGGATGGCGATCTGAACGATCCCTTCGTTGTTGTCTTCCGCATCGTCATCGCCGCCGTCTGCGACGGTCCATTTCGCATATACGCTTACATTCGACGTCACCGGTGTTCCGAAATCGAACGCCTGCGTGCATCCGCTGTCCCTGAACCATCCGCCGAATACGTAGCCTTCTCTGACGGGGTCAGCAGGTACGCTGATCGTCTCTCCGGAACCTACCGTCATGTCGGTGGTTCCGCTGCCGGTGACGAATGAGACCGTGAATCCTGTACCGACGATCCATTTCGCGTGGTATGTGGCGGACGCTGTGATCTTATCGCTCCAATCGACCAGTGTGGTCAGATTGGAATCCTTGTACCATCCGGCGAAGGTGAATCCCGTCTTCACGGGTTCCGATGGGGCCGTAGCCGTTATGTTGTATGCGGACAGCTGCATGTTCGCAACGGCCGATCCTCCCGCAGAGTCGAACGAGATCAGAGGGAATCCCATGATCTGCACCTTGTACACCGCTGTGGATGATCCCAACGGATTGGTGGCAACCTGTGTGACATAATATGTGCCTTTTGCGGGGAACGTGTGCGTCACATTCCATTCGCTCGATGTATCGGAACCGTCGCCGAAATCCCAGCTCACGGATTCGGTCTCCTGACCGTCGAATCCGAAGTACACTGTGTAGGAGTAGAACTCCCCGAGGTCCTGGTCGTATCCGTCCGCCGCATCGGCCATGGGAGCCAGGGAAACGGCCATCGCCACCATGAGCATGGAGATGGCCGTAAC
>JBAYAO010000110.1:0-3574 GCA_041669745.1 Candidatus Methanomethylophilaceae archaeon
CATGGGCGATCGAAGACGTCATAGACCCGGAGACCATCATCGGAGGCAAGTTTTCGTATTTTCTCCAATGCGGTGGAAGAACCCGTAATTTTCATCCTGGCGAGTCTCTCGGAGAGCACAGGGCGGCTGTTCAGTGAATCTATGTATACCGTCTTTGTTCCAGTGGAGGATATGGCATCGACGAATTCTCTTTCCCTGCCTTCCAGAAGGTTCAGTACTGGCCCCACGAGTGCATATGTGTCTATACCCTCTTCCGACAGACTTCTCAATGTAGCGAATCTCTTAGAAGGAAGCGGTGCACCTGGCTCAGTGATCTTCGATGCGCGATTGTCTATATTCGTCACAGTGATTCCAACGACCCCCTTCATATTTCGGAGGATGTCCACATCCCTCAGTATTAGATCCGATTTGGTGTGTATGTGGATCCTGAAGTTGTTATCTCTGAGGACACGGAGACACTGCCCCGTCAATCCGAATCTTGATTCGGCGTATTGGTAAGGGTCGGTCGTGGTCCCTATACCTATCACTCCGTTCACGAAGGGCAGTTCCTTGCACAAACGTTCGACTATATTGCCCCTCACACGAATACAACGCCATTCTTCCCAGGGCGTGTGCGTAACTTCCGGGGCATAGCAGTACACACATCCGTGTGCGCATCCACCGTAGGGATTCAATGCGTAATCGATGCCTGGAAGTTTTGACGGAGAGAGGGCTTTTTTGCACTCGATTGTTCTGTACCGCCCGTTCCATACGTCCGTGTCAGTGAAATCATACAGGCTGGAGATAATCCTCAATCCTCCGTTGTGTCATATAGTCCCTGAGGACGCCCGAATGTTTCAGCCATGTCCTCCTTGGAATATCCATGACCTTCTCGATCTGAGTCAAAGCCTCTTCTAAGGTATCGAATTTGAAAGGTCTCGTTTTCAATGCGGCCCTCACATTCTCCCTGACATTCCAAACGCCGACCGGCATGACGTATCCCGGATGAGCTTCCCTGAATATCACGACCCCTGCGGTCCTGCGCTGTTCCGTGAGCAGTTCGTTCACCGCCATCCTGGAGGCATAGTAGCATCCCCCTATGTGGGCATATTCAGACCTCCCGTCAAAGAATTCGCAGTCAGAGATCATCTCGATCTGTTTGCCTGTGGGGTTCCACGTTGTATTCGGATACCATGCCTCTATCAGTTCGAAACGCCATGTGCAGGGCATCATCATTATGCACCAACGGTTGTCCAGTTCCTCCCACTGGTAGATTCTGAACTCGTCTATGGTGTTGTTATACTTCGTATCTTTGAGGAGGTTCTTCCCTATTATATCGTCAACAGCGGTGATACTCCATCTTGTGGGTACGAATCTCCTGTTTTTGTCGATGCCCATTGTACCTACAGAGAATGCTTTTTGTATTTCGGATATCAAAGTACCATTTTTGTATGCACTGACCACAGCATCCACAGATTTCATGTCTGTGTCATAGAAACTCTTTTCGAGGCATCTTTGGAATCTTCCATTGCCCACGTTCATCTGTTCCATACGTGCAGACGGTCCGAAAGGTTGTACCTCATCGTCGAGGATCACTCTCCCTCTGGGTTTTTGAGAGAAGTTCGCTTCCACATCAACCGGTTTTTCTGTGAGGGCCAATTCCTGTACCTGATCCACGATCCTTCCCGCAACCCTGAAATTCCTCGCATCGATGCGGAACTTCCCGCGTACGAGTCTGAATCTGAAGTCGACTATGTCGTCAATGGTCTTGCCAACCCACATCTCAGGTGTGTCCATCACGGACGTGTCGCCGAATTCAGGAGGCAAAAGAGGCCCTATGTCAACCTTCGGATATCCGAATCTTCCTACAAAGACAGCAGGCGGACTGCTGCCTTCGAGGTCTCTGGAGTCTAGCAAAGGTATCGTTTTGCTTTGGGAGTAGAATTTGATCATAAGGGGGCATCTGTCCTTACCGCAGAGTTTTCTCGCCCCTTTGCAAATGATGCATAGGCTTGAAGCGCTCTCAACGGCATTTATACCGACCATCTTGTCGAAGAATGCCGTGCTTCCTGTCATGTGAGGACATAGAATTTTGGTTATATCATCTTTTTCAGCGATGTCTTTTGGCTATAAGGGCTGCAACGGCACCGGCCCCTATCCCGTTGTCTATGTTCACCACCGAGAGACCGGGTGAACATGTTTGAAGCATGCAGAGGAGGGCGGTTTCTCCTTTGCCGCCCATTCCGTAACCGGTCGAAGCAGGAACACCGATCACCGGAACAGGGGACAGGGAGGATATTATCGTCGGAAGTGCACCCTCCATACCGGCGACCACGATGATCGCATCGACATCCTCGTCAAGCAGTACTGTCATCGGCTCCAGTATCCTATGCATACCCGCGATTCCGATATCGAAGAAAGTGATGCATTCCACACCCATAGCCTCTGCCATGGTCTTTGCCTCCTCAGCAATCGGAATGTCAGAAGTGCCCGCAGTGATTATTCCGATCTTTCCGCCGTTCCTCTCTGGCATCTTTCCGATCACTATCAATTTCGCATCCTTTTTGTAGACGGCATCAGGTACCACTTCATGAACCGCCTCGTAATGTTCTTCGCCAGCTTTCGAGATGAGCATAATCCTATCTGCATGAATGGCGATATCCGCGACGGTCGCAGGATTTTTTGATAGGGCATACACAATCTCCGGGACATTCTTCCTCATCTGTCTGGAACGGTCGAACATCACATCATCCTTCAGATTCTCTATGTAATCCATTCGAAGCGCCCTTTCGGCCTCTTCGGCACCGATCAGACCGTTCTTGTATCCGTCGAGAACATCCTTTATGCTCATCAGAAGGCCATGGGCGTTCAGATATCTAATCCTTTAGAAGGAATCAGATATATCCCAATAGATTCATTGCCACCCATGAAGGGCATAATTCCTGAACTTCGGGATGGTCTGTGCAAGATGGGCAACGTCGCAGTATGCTTCTCTGGAGGTCTGGACAGTACGGTATTGCTCGCGAATGCGATTGATGCACTGCCTGATTCCCATCTCGCGGTAATGATAGATATGCCTATACTCAGTGAGAGGCAGAGGTGTGCCGCCATCAGAATAGCAGACTTCCTTGGCACCCGATTGATAACGGTGAGACTCTCGTGGAAGGATCTCGTCGAACTGATGGATAATGGTCCAGAGAGATGTTACTACTGCAAGAAAGCCATCTATTCGAACGTAAGGAGGGTGGCCGAGGAACACGGTTTCACGAATATAGCGGCCGGTGAGAACATCGATGACAAGGAAACGGAACGTCCCGGAAGAAGGGCGGGAACAGAAGAGAGCATAATCAATCCGTTGTTGGACCTGGGCATAGGAAGATCAGTCATCGAAGAAACCGTCAAAAAGATGGGTTTGCCGGTCTGCATGATAAAGGATACCTGCATGGCCACTCGTTTCCCTACGGATATGCCTATAGACGAAGAGAAGGTGAGGATGGCCGAAGACTGCGAAAGGACCATCAGGATGAATACCGGCGTCAGACAGCTGCGCATAAAGTTCAGGGAAGAAGAGGCGGTTCTGCTTACCGATCCCGAC
>JBAYAO010000111.1:0-3509 GCA_041669745.1 Candidatus Methanomethylophilaceae archaeon
CTCAAGACGCGCCTGTTCAGTTCCGCGAATGCCGCGCAGGTGATGTGGAACATATCATCGAGCGCACATTCAAGCAACATACTGCTGAGTCCGAGCTCTATAATCCCACAGTTAACAGATCTGGACATCGATGTCAACCAGTCTTACAGCCTTTACGTGGCGGCGCTCGATCAGATCTCGTCATACTACGAGAACAACGAAGAGCTGCTGAAAGCATCGGAAGCGGCGATCTCCGTCGAATCCCTGAAGCTCTACTGTTACGGGACGCTATACAACGCTGACGGAACCGTACTGGCCGCGAACGTGATCTTCACACCCTACGTCTATGTCAGGGACATGACCGTCTCTACGACCGGATACAACGTATTCGATCAGTCCGCGATGGTCATGGTATGGGACACTGCAGCATCGTCGCTGTCCGGCTGGGAGAACATCGGAACGGAACGTACTGTCGTCCTCATGGAGAAGGGCACGTACTTCACGACATCCAGCATCCAATACAACGACAACGCGGTCGATTCCGTGGACCTAGAGGTCAAGAAGATCGTGACCACCGGCGTATTCGGTGACGATTACATCGAGCCAGTGTCTGTGCCGGACGGCAAGGACACGAGTTGGATCCTAAAGTTGGCTATTTGTGAAGCTGGTGCAATCCTTTTCCTAATAGGGTGGATGTTGAATAAGAACCCGTATTTGATCATCATTGGTGTGATCATCGCAGTAGCGGGTCCATTGTTCCTTTCGGATCTCGTCTACAACCTGATAATGATAATGGAGGTGATCAGTTGACCGTATACTTCGCTTTGCTGCTGGAATATCTGCCGATGATCTTGGGTGTGTTCACGCTCGCCTACGCCATCTACAGTGCATGGAAACATGACGCGCCGAGGACGGCGGTCTGTTTCGTGATCTGCATCCTGACGTTCGTCCTGGGGGTCTGACGATGATATCGCTACCAAAGTTACCGACCAAATGGACAGTCTATTGCGCGGTGTTCCTCATCACGGCGATCGCCGCATGGAACATCCGTGCGAGCTCCGTCGTCGTGTTCGGCGCACTCGTGGCCGTCCTGTATTCCTGGAAGAGGAACATGTACCTGGGATTGCTGGTTATGGGCGCGATAGCGGCGCTCGGTCTGTACTGTGCGGTGTGAAGATGCAGATAGATATCCTAACATCTCTGTTGGTCATGGGGGTCGTATGCATCTTCGCGTTCATCGGCGCGAAGGTGCAACGTGCGACGAAGTTCATCCTTCCGATCGATGTGTTCAGCCTCATGCTGTTCATATTGTGCGGATTGGATGTCTTCGTCCTCGACGATCAGACCCCCTGGTCCATACAGTATTGGCTGTTCGTCATAGGCGGCTATTTCATCGGATATTTGGCGTCATCGAGGAAGGAGTTCTTCAACCTGATCGATGTGCACCTGGGCACGTCCAGCATCGATATACCGTACATAATGCCGTACAGACACGATGGCAAGCAGTACATCCAGGTCCAGAAGAATAGGGAGCTGCTCAAGCGTCTGATCTTCGGAATAGAGAACGAGGTGGAGACGAACGGGGAACTGAAGGCTAAATGGCAGGTGAAGATCAGTCACCCGTATTATCCGGTACCGCCGCTGGATGCGATTCCGGTGGAGACCGCGATCAATGAACCGCCTACGCTGGTAAGGACAGATAAACTGATCAAATGCAAGCAGTACAGAACGAAGATCATCATCGCACCGGCGGGAATGTGCACCAAGCTGGACATGATCGCCAAGGAGGACGCGCACGAGCTCGATATCAAGACCAACATCGGCCTGAGGAATCAGCTGCTGAGGACGAAGGAGACCGTCTACCGTGAAACGATGAACGATGCCAGCCGTTCCATACAGGATGCCCTGTACGACTCTAAGCCGGGTGTTCAATTGCACGAATATCTGGAAAAGGAGAAGACTGCCCAGACGCAGAACGTGAATGTACAGGAGGTCAAGAGAAGGTTGTTCTCCAGACACAAGAAGGAGGATGTCGAATGACGAATCAGACATTCCCGTCATGGCCGGCAGAGGTACGCGGCGCGATGATGACGAAAGACTATACGCCGCTCACATTCCGCGAACAATGGCTTGCCAGCGTCCAGGACAATCTGGAGAAGGTCAAGATAGAGTATTCCGAGAGGCTTCAGAGATTCAAGGACCTGAAGGGGACGATGGAATACGGCACGGACGAGAACGGCCAGGAGATACGGAACGAGATGATCTTCACGCTCGGTTCGACGACGATGTTCATAGAATTGGACGAGAACATGATGCCGAACAAATGCATCCATGCCTTTGATCTCAAAGAGAAACCTATCGTAACATCATCGGAGGCAGAGACGATAATCAACACGCTGGAAGCGATAATATGGCACGAATCCACGGATAAAGCGATACTCGCACTCGAACTGGGCAAGGCCAACGTGAGGAACGCACACACCGTCAACGGTATACAGGACCTCATGGAGAGGGCGAAGAACAATCCGATACTGATCAACAATGCGATCGCCGGCGCTAACATCGAGAGGGTGCAGAACGATGGGTAACAGTTACGTACTGACGGACGGACGCATGCACGGTTCCCTCATCGGCAATCTCTACGACGATTCGATGGAGATACCGGATATAACGAACAGGGTCAACCGCCGCATGTTCTCCGGCGTTACGGAGCATGAGATGTCACTCTGTACGAGCTGCATCCTCGCGTTGCAGGGGGCCGGCAAGACGGAGCTGTGCAAGTACCTTGCGTACACGGCACAGCAGGAATACGGCAAGGATTGTCACACTATCGTCACGAACGACCTCACGATCGCCTACGACGAAATGGACGACAGTCCGGTGCATGTGATCGTCATCGACGATGCGGCCACAAACCTGTCGTCGATGCAGGGTTCGGAGAAGAACAAGGCATTCAACAAATGGTTCATGATACGTCATATAGCCGAAGAGGTCGCCGACAGCGACACCGGAAAGATATTCGTGTTCTTCAATTGGCAGCGGTACAGTACCGTTCACCCCAACTTCAGGAATCCCAACATGTGGTTCTTCATGTCCCCCATGGCCGACGTGAAGGACATAAATCAGGTACAGTCCAGAATAGGTGATAGGGGATACGTGGCATTGAAGGACAATTGGGACAAGATACAGGACGGCGACATGATCCTAAAATCCAAGTCGGTCGTGAGGATACCGGACAGGGACATCGCCGGAGGCGTGGGATGGTACAACTCGAAGTACATGAGGGAGTTCAAGCCCGAATGGAACGGATGGCCGAAGATGCTCAAGGCGGAGGAGTACGGACGCGTGAAGGAGGTCCCGACCGTGGAGGAGATCCTCGACAAGTATCGGAACGATCCGGATTATTCTCAGTGCGTCGAACTGTACCGCGATTACAACGACGGCGTCAGTCAGGTCGCATTGGAGACACGGTACGGCATCCCGCAGTACACTATATCGAGGATGATCAAGAAGATCCGTTCAAAGATCGA
>JBAYAO010000112.1:0-3490 GCA_041669745.1 Candidatus Methanomethylophilaceae archaeon
CGGTCCGGGAACTGTCCGAACTGGACGAACCCGAGGATATGAACTTCATAAGGAAGCATACCCAAGAATCGCTTTCCGAAGGGGTGGATTTCGAGGAGGCCACCGCAAGGTTCTTCTGCGCTCCTCCGGGGTCCTACGTGTCGGGAGTGAATCTAGCCGTTTTCGCAAGTTCCTGGAATACGGAAAAGGACCTTTCGGACATATTCATAGCGTCGAACGGGTACGCATACGGCGGTGAAAGGAACGGGAAGGCCATGCACGGACAGTTCGCGGCCAATCTTTCGACAGTGAACATAACGTACAACAAGACCGCATCTGACGAGCACGATCTTCTCGGTTGTTGCTGTTATTTCAGCAATCAGGGGGGACTCACCGCAGCATCCAGACAGCTTTCCGGAAAGGAAGTGAAATCCTATTATGGGGATACGCGCGAGCCGAAGGATATAAACGTCCACACATTGGCGGACGAGATAAGGAGGACGGTGAGAACCAAGCTGTTCAATCCGCGCTGGATAGAAGGTATGAAAGAGCACGGCTACAAGGGTGCTTCGGACATAATGAAGCGCATAACCCGTGTATACGGGTGGGAGGCATCCACTCAGGAGGTGGATGATTGGATATTCGACGATATGACCTCGACATTCGTGAACGATCCCGTGATGAGGAAGTTCTTCCAGGACAACAATCCCTACGCTCTCGAGGAGATCGCAAGGCGCATGTTGGAAGCTCAGCAGCGCGGTCTGTGGAATGCGGACGAGAATGTGCTCGAGGAGCTCAGACAGAACTACGTCGAGATAGAATCCTGGATGGAGGAACTGGCCGGAGAGGGCGAATACCAGGGAGGGAGCATCGATATAATAACGTCCGACAAGGTGGAGGGCTGGGATGCGAATCTGTCGGAGATCGCCGCCAAGATAGACAAGAGGATGCGCATCAAGAAAAAAGCGTGATGTCTGTCCTTTTCATTGCGGACCGGGATCGGTCCGCAGTCTATTTTTATTCCGTCACTGGACTGTGACCTTGCGGAATCTGCGGGCGCAGATCAGCACTATCGCCACGGAGAGCGTCAGAAGCACGCATATTTGTATCAGTGGGAAGTTGCCGACGGCCAGATCCCTCATGGCATCTATGGCGTACGTCAGCGGGTTCAGAGTGGATATGATTTTCAGGGCTTCTGGCATCTGGTCATAGGGTATCAGCGCGGTGGATGCAAAATACAGTGGCATTGAGACCATGCCCTGGAACGCGGCATACGTATCGTGATCGTTGAGATAGAGCGCGACCGTGGATCCCAACGACGACATCATCACGCCGAACAGGAACAGGACCAGATACATCTCCACATAGCACATGAGTGACTGCACCGTGGCACCGATTAGTGTGGCTATCACTAGTATGACAGTGGTCTGAAGCAATCCTCTCAGTGTTATGAACAGGATCTTACCGACGAGGATGCTCTCCCGAGGGGCAGGCAATGCCAGGAACTTGTTGAGATATCCGAGCGTCTTATCAAACATTATGGACGATCCGGCGGCGAGACCCGCCGTCATCATCGTTAGTACCAGGACACCCGGGGTGACGAAATCCAGATAGTTGTCATATCTCACCGGCATCACCAAGCCTACGAATATCAACCAGGCTGCAGGCATCGCCAAGGTCGAGATTATGTTGAGGGGCGAACGGGACCAGCGTATTAGGTCACGTTCTATGTATGCGAACGTTCTGTACATGTCTACCTCCTCCTCATCATGTTGTTGAACTGTCCGCGGTTGAATGAGCCCAGATCCTCCGAGTCCTTATCTATCGACAGCAGGTAGATGTCCTCAAGGGTCGGTTTTCTTATCGAGGAGGAATAGACCCTGATCCCTTCTTTGCTGTACTCAGAGAGTACGTCGTCCAGGTCGATGAAGTTCTCGGAGAGGAATATCGCCTCTCCGTTTTCGTTCTTCACGAACTCCACTCTGTCATAGAGGGATTCCGGTACGGGACCCTCAACGCCGATGGAGATGATGGATTTGACCGAGGCCGTGAGGTCTGAAGGTTTGCCCTCTTTGATGAGGTTTCCGCGCTTGACGATCCCCACACGGTCGCAGTATCTCTCCGCTTCGTCCATCTGGTGGGTGGTAACGAATATCGTCATGCCCTTGTGTCTCAGGCTCACGATGTGCTCCCATATCGACCTTCTTGCAGAAACATCGAGTCCCACTGTGGGCTCGTCTAAGAAAAGTATCTCGGGATCGTGGACCAGGGCCTGAGCGATCTCCAGTCTTCTGTGCATGCCTCCTGAGTATGTTTTCGTCAGGTCGTCGGCACGTTCCGCGAGACCCATGATCGACATGGCCTCGTCGACCTTCGCCTTCCTTTCCGATTTATCCCTGAGACCGTAGAGTTTGGCATAGAGATTCACATTCTCCCTCCCGGTCAGCTTGGTATCCGCCGCTATGTACTGCGGGACATAGCTCATGCGTTCCCTGATGGATTTCTGTTCCGTCCTTATGTCGTATCCGCAAACCGTGGCGTTCCCCGATGTCGGTTTTATCATGGTGGTGAGCATATTCACTGTCGTGGTCTTGCCCGATCCGTTGGGTCCGAGAAGACCGTATATCTCCGGATGTATGGAGAGTGAAAGGGAGTTGACCGCCAGGTTGTCGTCATACTTCTTCGATAATTTGTCTGCGAATATCGTCTCCATGGATTTCACATCTCTGCCGGGCATATCGTCGCATGTACAGGGTCGTCCGTTACCGTTATCATTCTCAGATCGTCTGACGGTTTCAAATGTTCAGATGCAGACGTACCGATCGACACTGCTGATAAGGTTCAGAGAACCTGTCAGGACAGAACGGTGTCCATCGTCCTGTCCGCTTGCGTTCAGTATCACAAGTCACTACTTAATTATTACCCGACGGACTTGGAATGATGGTGCGATATCAAAGACATCCGATCAAAGGGATGTCGTGTACAGACAGTATTCCCTGCGGCATTGGAATAGGGGAAAATATCGGGACTGTTCGGGTCCCGAAGGTTTCAGAAGAGTCCGAATACGAGGTCGGAATATTCCACGGTATCCTCCAGAGGAAGTCCGGCCACGATGACCGCCTGATCGTACATTATCTTCGACATTCTGGCGGCCCTATCCTTGTCATTGACGTACGCATCTGTGAGCGCCTTGAAGGCGGGATGTTTGGAATTGAGCTCCAGAACACGGTTGGCCTTCACCTTCTGGTCATCCGCACCGGGTGTGCTCATGAAATACTTCTCCATCTCTATGCTGATGTTTCCGTCCGACGTGAGAAGGACGGCATGGTTCCTGAGTTTGTGCGACAGTCTCACGGCGGTCACTTTGTCGCCGAGTGTATCCTTGACGAAACCGAGCAGCTCCTTGGACTCCTCCGATTCGGTCTTTGCATCTTCCTTCTCTTTCTCGGATTCCAGTCCGAGGTCGTCAGTGGTCACGTTGCAGAATTTTTTCCCGTCATATGCCTGGATA
>JBAYAO010000113.1:0-3417 GCA_041669745.1 Candidatus Methanomethylophilaceae archaeon
ACCGTCCTGTGCTCATCATTTTCACCCATATTGTCGTGAATATGAACATTGGCAAATCTGTCACTCAGGGACTCGATGATGGTATCGATCTGATCGGTTGTGTTCGCATGTCCGATATCGAAGCATACTTTCAGATTTGTACCGTCTAGTAAATCTTTGATTTCTTCTGCTGTACGACCCAATGCGAATGGAAACTCTGGCATATTCTCGACTGCTATTGTAATCCCATATTCATTCGATATACGATCCAGCATCCTAAGGGACTTTTTTGCGGAAACAACAGATTTATCTTCCTGATACGGAACCGCCATGGAATAGAGACCGGGGTGAATGGTAATTGTTTTCATATTCAGATTCGCTGCATATTCCATCATGGTTATTGTTTCCAATGTCGATGCCTCTCTCATTCTTTCGTTCAGCGATGCGATATTGATATCGCATATCGGAGCGTGTATCGAAAATGTCATTTTATAGGAATCTTTGATCGTGGCCAATCTCGATGTGATGGCATTTAGATTGTGTTCTGCTTCAGCAAAAATTTCCCAGTGTTTGAAAACTTTGGAAACCTCTTCCAACACTTCTTCTACCTGGTATGCACTGAACTCTGTGGATGAAACACCGATCATATCAAAACCTCTTTACCGTCCACTGTCTCTGGAGCGACATTTTGGATCAGCGTCTCAAGCTCATTGTTTTCAATGGTCACCCTGATCGTACCCAAAACCGTTCTTTCCTCGGAAAAGGAAATCAACCCCATGAATGCCACTTGCTTATTCAGATGGACAACGATCCTGTTGGTACCTCCTCTCGTGCCTTTGAGAAGCAATGCTCGGGTAGTATCAAGTATTTCCTGTTTACGAATCTGAACTGCAAATTTCTTCAAATTGTCTGTGATACCTTCGACCCGATCGCTCGAGACCTCTAGTTTTGCATCCGGGAATATATTCAGAATTGCGGCTTTGACCTTATCTGGATCTTCACTGGGATACAATGGACAAAACAATTTAACCGACAGCATGTTACCACTACATCACAGAGATGGTATTTTAACAGTTCCAGTAAGATGTGTTTTCCCCACCCAGGAGTTCTAGCGCACATCCAACATTGTCATCAAAACCTTTATACCACTTTATCCGCTCCTTCACGTCCATGAAATCGGATGTCCTGAGTTTGGCCGCTAAAAGGAATATGTTTCTTTCGCCGGATGCACTCGAATACATCCTGTCGAATTCAGACCCGATCGATTTCACACAAACGGTTTTGTCATCGTTATCGAAGAACGCCGTATTCGTAACGAAAGAAGATGTCATCGGCTGTTTGAACGGGGAATCAAAAATATTTGAGTCCCCGAAACCTATTACTCCTCGCAATAAGAGACAATACGACATCAGCATCATTCCTG
The DNA here is from genome assembly GCA_041669745.1 of Candidatus Methanomethylophilaceae archaeon. Classification (GTDB taxonomy): domain Archaea; phylum Thermoplasmatota; class Thermoplasmata; order Methanomassiliicoccales; family Methanomethylophilaceae; genus JBAZDV01. The sequence continues at coordinate 1,403 of JBAYAO010000113.1, forward strand.
GAACGGATGTTACAGGGAATTCAACATGCGAGGGTAATATTGAGAACTTTGCCAGATATTTTCAGAACAGATATGCAATTCTAAAAAAAATAATCGAACACAGGATGGATTTTGGATCTGCAATGTCCATCGACAGAGCAATGACCATGGACAGGGATGTGAAGATAATAGGTATAATCAACGATGTAAAAAAAACACCGAACAACCACATTATTCTCGCTTTGGAGGATGATCAAGGCGGTACATGCAAAGTTCTGATCCTGAATTCCTCACCGTATGTCAAAAATATCTTTGTCGATGACCAGGTAATCGGAGTCATAGGAAGATCAGGAAGCAAAAAAAATCTTCTGGTTGCAGACAAGATTGTTTATCCTGATGTACCGTTGACTAACGAATGGATTCCGTCGGATTCTACTTCATCTGTTGCATTTTTATCGGATGTACATGTTGGAAGCTACACCTTTTTGGAAAAAAACTGGAAAAAGATGATAGACTGGTTGAAAATCAATGCAGAAAAGATGGAGATCAATTATTTGATTTTACCCGGAGATGTCGTTGATGGAATCGGTATTTTTCCGGGACAAGAAGAAGAACTTTCAATTCTGGACATATACGAACAATATGAGACTCTGGGCGAATATTTAAAAGAAATTCCAGACAACATAAAAATGGTGATTCATCCTGGAAATCATGATGCCTGCAGACCTGCGGAACCGCAACCTGCCTTGAACAGTGTGTTCACCAAAACCTTTGATTCAAACGTTATGTCCGTCAGTAACCCTGTTTATATCAATATCGAAGGAAGGAAAATATTGACATATCATGGTAAAAGCATTGACGATTGGATTGCGAATGTCCAAAAACTTACTTATGACAATCCAATAGAGGTAATGAAGGAAATGGTGACCTGCCGTCATCTTGCCCCGATATATGGACAGAAAACGGCACTTGCTCCAGAGAAAAAGGATTATCTGGCAATGGAAACGATACCTGATATTTTCGTATCTGGTCATATTCATGGGGCCGGATGCACTGAATACCGAGGAATAAAACTCATAAATGCCTCGACATGGCAGGATCAGACAGAATACCAGAAGATGCACAACTTTAATCCGAACCCAGGTATAATGCCCATTGTTCAATTGGGTAACGGCAAAATCACTATGAAGAGTTTCATGTGACTTTTTGAAAATCTCGAACAGACATATGTCAGAACAGCGTCTTTGGCATACAAATGAAAAATTAAATTTAAAAAAGAAGTTTATCCGGTTATCAATACCCAGATGATCAGGAAAAAGCCCAGAATGAGCATCGAGTACGCGACTATCCACGTTATTTTGAAGAAGCGGGCCAGTTTCACCGGGTCGTTCTTCAGCGCGAAATAGCGGTCCTCTAAGCTCATTCTAAGCAGCCTCGCCTTTCCCTTTCAGATGTTTAAGGCGAATTGTGCTTTCCCTTTCCATCTCATCGAGACGGAATTCGACGAATCCTTCTGCGTCCTCCAACCCCGGAATGACTTTGAATTCGAGGGCGTTGACCCTTCTTTTGGTCTTCTCGATCTCGTCGAGGAGCTTTTTCATCGTAGTCTCGACTTCGGCAGCACGGATGAGTGTCGCCAACAATTTCTCAAAGGCCTGAGAAGCCTCTTCGATATACGCGGATGTCGAGATTACACCGTATCCTTTTTTCTCGATACTGATGTGAAACATCTCAGCGTCGACTTTTGGAACCATCATTCCCATGATGCTTTTGCTGCCGACAGTGACGTGTGGTTCCGTCTTAAGAGCATACGCAGCGCTCTTTACAGCGATCTCACCCTCTACTGCTCTCGCAATAGCGATCTTCATCATCGCCGATTCGTAATCGGATGTAACGGAACTGCGCATGGCCCTGGCCTTCTCCATCACCTCAAAGAATTCGATGATGAGTCCATCCCTCTTCATCTTCATGATCTTGTATCCGCTTTTGGATAGTTTGATCCTCTTCTTCAATTCGAGGAGAACTGAACGGGTAGG
>JBAYAO010000114.1:0-3408 GCA_041669745.1 Candidatus Methanomethylophilaceae archaeon
GACAAGTTCTTCGGTCAACATCTATTAATATTAAAACATGTTTAAAACATGTATGAAAACAAAAGATACGAAAGGATTGCTCATCGATACCACGATGGCACTGCTGAGGGATGCGGAGGATGTGAATGATGTCACGGTCAGGGACATCATCGGAGCTGCGGGTGTCAACCTATCGACCATAAACTATCATTTCGGATCCAAGGAGGAACTGATGAAGGTCGTGCTTTTGAAACTGATAGAGGAGAAGGCGAAGGGACTGTTGAGTACATACGATGACGTCAGCAGCACCGCTGATCCGAAAATGGTGCTGTTAGATTATCTGATCAATATGTCCGACGTCGTGTTCGCTGCAAGGAAATACACCAGGGCCATAATCCCTTCTGTGATGTTGAATGATTCGATGACCACCCCGGAGTACATCGTTCCCATGATATCGGAATGTTTCGAAGGAAAGAGAACGATACAGGAGTGCAGGTTGATCGCCTTCGAGATCATCCTGTTCCTTCAGATGTCCTTCTACCGTATGGACGATTTTTATTCATACACCGGGCTGGATCTTAATGAGAAGGATGTCAGGTCCAAGGTGATATCCGATCAATTGGATATGTTCATAAGGGAGGAGAATCAATGAACGATCAGGAACTAACGGGGTACTTCGAGAAATATTCCAAGGCCCTGGTCTCGAAGATATTGTCCAGATCTATGAGTAATTACAAGGAGTCTGTATTCCTGCTGAGATTTGTCCGTTCAGTGAAGAAGGCAAACTCAATTCGCGGAAAGTATGAGGCAGAGGGACTGCATATACCGCCTTTTCTGATATCCAGCATTACGGTATCGTGCAATCTGTTCTGCAAAGGATGCTATGCCCGGGCCAATGGGATATGCGGTGAACCGTTGAGACCCGAGCTGTCGGCAGAGGATTGGAGGAGGATATTCACTGATGCCAAGGACATGGGCGTGATGTTCAATATACTTGCAGGAGGGGAACCGCTGATGAGGAGGGATGTGATATCGGCAGTCAAGGACATGGACGATATGGTCTTTCCCATATTCACGAACGGTACCGTCATAGACGAGGAATATGTCCGTATGTTCGATGATCACAGGAATCTTGTACCGATACTGAGTCTGGAAGGAGACAGAGTGTCGACTGACACGAGAAGAGGGGAGGGAGTATTCGACGACGTAGTCTTAAAAATGCAAGAATTAAAGGAAAAGAGGATCCTGTTCGGCGTATCGTTGACGGTAACCAAAGAGAACACGGATTCCATCACATCGGATGATTTCATAAAGTTCATCGAGGGATCAGGATGTGATATAGTCTTCTTCATAGAGTTCGTGGCGGCAGACAAATGTTATCGGGGATTGGCACCTGACAAGGTGTCACGCAATACATTCAACGAGAGGTTATCTGCACTGAGAAAAGGATACCGGATGCTGTTCATGTCCTTCCCAGGCGACGAAGAGGGTCTGGGAGGGTGTCTCGGCGCAGGCAGAGGTTTCTTTCACATCAACCCGTACGGAGATGCGGAAGCATGTCCGGCGTCACCGTTCTCGGATCTCAATATCAAAGAGGCAGGATTCAGATCGGTGTTAGAATCGCGTCTGTTTTCCGAGTTGAGGACCGACGGAGTCCTTGCCGGTTACCATGATGGAGGATGCGCGTTGATAGACAACGAGAAGAAGGTCGGGGAGATATTAGACGGTCTTGTCGAACGAACTTCCGAATGCGACCACAGGTCACCGTAGACATGAACCAGTCATGATATCCTTTTGCTTGTGACGGGGCAGAAGAGAACCAAGACACCGTTCTCATTCTTCGGTGTCCTCTCCATTGTACTCGCCGTAGGTCTCCAGGAAGATCCTGAACGAGTACGACTGTGATCTTGTCATCGACATGTAGGAACTTATCAGGAGCGTTTCCAAAACCTCGTCTCTGGTGGCACCCGCGCTCATCGCGTGATTCATCTGAAGTCTTATACAGTGTTCGCCGCCCAGAGCGACTGCGGCAGAAAGCGCCAGAAGGTATCTAGTCTTGGCATCGAAAGACGAATCCTTCTCCATTATCTGAGTGGCGGTATGCACCAGAGGTATGAACTTCTCAGGACGTTCTGCCAGCACTTCTGTGACCAGGGGCACTGAACCATATCTGTTCTTTATGGCATCCAACATCTTGTCGACTTCCTCACGTTTCTTCGGATCGGATTTCATGTTTATCGTACCGGTCTATCCGGTAATAGACCTTTCTAAGTTCATTTCGCAGTGCTGTCCTTCATCACGTCGCGTTCATATTTCCATTCCGATAATGTCGTGTTCTCAGCATGGAACAGAGCGGTCGCATTTCATCTGCCTGAGAATACTTTTCAGATAGGAGGATCATGGATGCATCAGAACAAAGAAGAACAGCGATCGTTATCTTGGCCTGAAGCAGTCGACAATGTCGATTCCTAATCGGTTCACGATCCTGTATAACGAAGATTCGTATATCAGCGGTTCTGCAGGTCCCTCAGGAAAGAATTTACTATCGTCTTATAGATCTCCGGCTGTTCTATGTGGTGCATGTGTGAAGAATAGGGAATGACGGCCATATAAGCATCGCCGAATGCGGTCTGAAAATCCTTGACGCTCTTCACTCCCGCCTCATCATTGTCTCCGCATATCAGGAGTACCGGCACCTTTATCTCATGGAGTCTAGGCAGGAGATCGAAATCCTTCAATTCTCCGGTGACGGTGAATTCGCTCTGTCCCCACATCTTAAGATAGATCTCGTTGTTCATCGACTCCATAGCGTTCCGCAGATAATCGGGCCACGGATCCAGACGGCAGACGAACCTCTTGTAGTATTCGATCATCGCATGCTGGTATCTTTCCCCGTAATCATGATTCCTTTCGCTCTCCTCTATCGCCTCTATCAATGTTCCAGGCATCTTCGCGATATTCTCCCTCTGATCCATCTCCCAGACTGGGGAACTCAGAAGAGGTCCGGATAGTATCAGGCCCTTCACATTGTTCGGTCTCTTAAGCAACATGTATTCGCATATTAGTCCGCATCCCCACGAGAATCCCACGAGCACCAATTCACGGAGATGCAATTCGGATATGATGCGGGACAATTCATCCACATATGCATGCAGAGAATATCGGTTGCTATCCTTTGCTCTATCGGATCTTCCGCATCCCAGTTGATCGTAGAAATACACAGGTCTCTCCGCGGAAAGATCGCTGACCGTCTGAGGCATACTGATGAATCCTGGACCCCCGTGAACCACCAAAAGGGGGATGCCCTTCGTGTGTTCGCCGTACACTGAACACCATATCCTTCCGTCCTCCGTTTTCACGAATCCTTCTCGCATCACCATATACCTGTCAGTAACGTATTCATGGCTATTATTAAGTCCGTCAGTCGCA
>JBAYAO010000115.1:0-3365 GCA_041669745.1 Candidatus Methanomethylophilaceae archaeon
GAGGACTTCAAACTTCGTCCCGAAGAGGACGGCGCCAGGGTGATGGGCGATCTGACGCTCACCGAGATGACCAAAAAAGGTGACAAAAAGAAGATCAACTGCCTCGATGATGTCGGAGAATCGGGATATGGGATCCCATACAACGTGGAGTCCAACAAAATAGACTTCAAATCATGTGGAGCCAAATTCGTGATAGCCATAGAGACGGGCGGTATGTTCGATAGGCTTGTGGAGAATGGTTTCTGCGAGAAATACAATGCATTGCTCGTTCACCTGAAGGGCCAGCCTGCCAGGAGCACAAGACGTTTCATAAAGAGGATAAGCGAGGAACTGAAACTACCGATAACCGTGTTCACCGACGGCGATCCCTGGTCTTTCAGGATCTATGCGTCAGTTGCGTACGGTGCTATAAAAACCGCACATATCTCCGATTATCTGGCAACACCAACGGCACAATTCATCGGCATCACCGCTTCGGACATTCTGAACTACGATCTTCCGACCGATAAGCTTTCGGATCAGGACATCGGCGCTCTGAACGCCGAGCTTTCGGATCCAAGATTCAAGGACGAGTTCTGGATATCCGAGATACAGGCCATGCTGGACATGAAAAAGAAATCTGAACAGCAGGCCTTGGCCAAATACGGTCTGGATTATGTGACCGACACGTACCTTCCCGAAAAACTCACGAACATGGGAATACGTCTGTGATCAGAGGGATGCCTCTTTCACCCTTTCGACCACAAAACCCCTGTCCATCGATGCAAGGAAGCTTCCGAGCCTCGGACCGGATGTTCTGTTTATAAGGATCTTGTACAAGGCCTGGAAGCCCTTCTTGGAACCCAGAGGTGTGACCTTCGCTTCCTCGGCTACCACATTACTGATACTTTCGGGGGTCCAATCCACACACTGGAGTTTTGACACAAGTTTGCCGAAATACGCCTTCTCCTCCTCGGAGAGCTCAACCGACGGCATGGCCTCTGAAACTGAGAATTTAACGGTCTCGGGCGCAAATCCGTCAAGCCAGAACTTCACACACCCCACCCTCCTTCTCAATCTATCGACGTCCATGTCACTCATGTCGCTGAGATCCTCCGTACGTCTGAGAACCTCCAATACGCCATCGAAATCATCGGTCATCTGCACCACATTCACAAGATGTCTGTACGATATCTGCAACGGCATCTTCGAAGGGATGTTGTTGTGCTGAGCGATCGCGTAGGCACGAACGGAGTTCTCTTCGACCTCGGTGAACCCATCGTTGAAATAGAGACGCTCCATCCTGTCGTACTCATCTGCCATATCAAGTGTTCCCATGCCGGAATCGTAGTCGATCGTCTTCTGAGGATTCACCCTGAGGAACATATAGTTCAAGACCTCCGGAGGCGTCATATTTATTGCATCCAAGCCTGTCACCGATGAACCCGTGGATTTGTGCATCTGCCCTATTCCTTTCAGCTGGACGAACTCATATGGTATCGGATACGGTGCTTCCCCACCGAATATCTCGGAAACTATCCTCTTGCCCGAATCGTAAGATCCGCCTGCCGCCGCATGGTCTTTTCCGAAGGGCTCGACGGATGTGCCGAATATCTTCCATTTTGCAGGCCATTCGAGTCTCCAGGTGAGTTTTCCCTCCATCTTTCTGACATCCACCTTCCCGTGATGACCGCAATGATCGCAGACATACTCCAAATCGGGAAACTTATAGGTGTCGAAGATCGGTTTCGAAACAAAACGTCCGCATTCTCCGCATAACGGGGTATAAGGCGAATAGTCTTCTTTCATATCTCTGCTGGTGACCTCTTTGAGGATCTCGATGACCTCCTTGCGCTTCCTGAGCGACAGGTCTATGGCTTCGGCGAACTTACCTTGCCCGTAGAGCTCGTGCGTCCATATTATATCGCACTTTACCCCCAGCGAATCGACGACGTCGAGGAAAGGTTGGATGAAATGATGCGCATAATTGTCATGTTGGCCGCAGGGACAGGGTATCATACAGATCGGTTTGCCGACATACTTCTCGAATTCCTCCGGAAGAAAATCGTATCTCCTCCTGAGTGGATCAAAGGAATCTATCAGGTATATGAGTCTGACATCGGATCCGATACCTGCAAGTGCACTGCGAACGGACTCGCCCGTGATCGCCTCCCTGAGACTGCCGACATGGATTATTCCTGTCGGACTTATTCCTGTTGCAATCAATGGATGGTCGGTTTTCTCAGCCACGTCCTTTGCGATAACGTCAGCCCAATGCATACTAATCATCCCCCGTTAATATCCTTATATAAAAGACGTTTTCGGTTTCAATACTCCGTCGGACCAATAACATTTTTATAGGGTCTTCTGTTTCTCTCATCTGATGGCAAAGAAAAATGATGGCGGATTCCAATCACAGGCAGGACTCGTCAGGTACTTTGATACCGAGAACGACAAAGCTCCGAAACTTAGTCCCAGATTGGTCATCGCGATCGCAGTAGGACTCTGTGTCGTCGTACTTCTCCTGCAGACGTTTCACCCGATGTCATAAATGTTTTTTGAAATTCGTTGACACCGGGATCTTAATTCTACGGCGTCTCCGCTATTCGCCTGGTATCTTGACTGTGGACTTTGAAACAAATCGGCTTATCCGCGTAACGCGTCCTTCTCCCCGTTCCACGACCCTTGATCCAATGGTCGAGAATAGAGGGATCCGATCGACAGAACGATTCCGCCTCGTTTCGATGATTGAAAGAAGGAGTCCATCTGGGAAGCGAATTCCCCGATGTGACCGCACCTTTTTACGAGCGTGACGTGTTCTCCGTCACTTCCCGTCGGCGGAGGTGGCATCCCGCTTCTCCCAGCATGAACAGGTCGGAGTACCAAGTCTGCGACCTCATTGATCATAACTGATCATGCGCATCGATCTGATATTCCGGCGGATACTTCTTCCTGAACGCTGAAGCGAGCAGCGGCGGTGCTACTAGCGTGGTCACCACGGACATCAACACGACAACCGTGTAGAGCTCCTGGGACAATGCCGGTACTCCGTCCACCATTATCTTCATACCTATCGTCGCGACGATGATACCGACCTCTCCCCTCGGGATCATACCTATGCCGATGATGTTGAGTGAACTTCTGTCAATCTTCCTGTCACAGACCTTCGCACCGAGCGAACACCCAATATATTTGCCGATTATGGCCAATATTATGACCGCAAGTGCAATCAGCAGAAGATTCTCCGTTATCTGACCCATATCCACCTGTAGCCCCACGTACACGAAGAAGAATGAGACCAGGAACACATTGATGGACTCGATCTTCTCCTCCAAGCCCCAATCCCATGCGTAATCCGCGAATATCATTCCCGCAAGGAAGGCTCC
>JBAYAO010000116.1:0-3363 GCA_041669745.1 Candidatus Methanomethylophilaceae archaeon
CGACAAAAATTGCTTGGACCGCAGATTTAGAACAATTATTCACGAAAAGACAGCAAATCGCATTCAATCAAAATATGATTCATTCAGCATCATATCGCCCATATTCTAAGCAGCAATTCTATTGTAAAAGCGACGTAATTGAAAGGACGTATCAAAATCCAAAATTGTTTCCAACATTGGATACAAAGAACCTGTTGATTTGTGTGGCAGGAGTGGGTGTGAAAAAAGATTTCTCATGTCTGATAACGAATTGTATGACTGATCTTGAAATTGTAGGTAAATCCCAATGTTTCCCGCTTTACTGGTACAAAGACAATTCGGAGACCAGGCGCAAGAACAAGCAGCAATCCCTATTCGATGAGGATACCGTTGCAATGAAGAAACATGACGGTATCAGCGATTATATTCTCGAAGAGGCAGTGAAGAAATATGGTTCGGATGTGACCAAAGAGGACATTTTCTACTATGTGTACGGGTATCTCCATTCTCCCGAGTACAGAGAAGCTTTTTCCGACGATCTCAAACTTTCTTTACCCAAAATAGAGCTCGTCGACAGCAAGGATGATTTTGATGCTTTCTCCAAAGCCGGCAGGAATCTCGCTGAACTCCATACGAATTATGAGAACCTCGATCCTCCAGAATCTGTGAAAATATCAGGAGATATTGATGTACAGGATATACTGAAGAACGAGAGTATCTGCAAGGTCACTAAGATGAGACTGTATCAGGAGGATAAAAAGGTCGTATACAATCAATACGTTACAGTAGAGAACATTCCAGAAGAGGCATTCGAGTACATAGTGAATGGCCGCAGTGCTATAGGATGGATCGTAGACCAGTATCAGTACAAGGTCGATAAGGACTCTGGCATAGTGAATGACCCTAACGAATACGCCGGCGGGAGTTACATACTGAGGTTGCTGTTGTCAGTCATCACGGTCAGTGTGAGGACTATGGAGATCGTCAAGAGCCTTCCCAGACTGAATCTATAAATATACGCATGTTCAAAAATCATTACGAATCATGAGACGACAGGATACAACCGCATTCAGGATAGATTCTGAGTTTTGGTACAAAAATACTTTCGGCCCGAACATTGTTTCCTTAGAAGCCGAACGACGATATGTCAGTACCGATTGGAACCATCACCTGCGTGAGGGAACATCATAAAAAGGGTATGACCACAGACCGCCTATGCCGTTATACATCATGCAGCACAATTCTTCTCCCAAGATTTATTGATATCAAAATCTCATTCAGGATTGTTTTTGAATTCTTCGAGATAATCGAATACTTCAGGCATTAAGGATCGTTTTATCACACCATTATTGCAACAGGTCCTATCGTCGACGATTACGACATTCCCTATATTCGATCCTTTGTGTTTCATGATCCTAATATATCCGTCAAGATAGGCATCGACAGTCATATTCGAATGAAAAGAGAGATATGCATCCACAAGATACGAATCGGAACCGGATATTTGTTTCTTGATCAAATAGTTGTACTGCCCCCTGCTCAGAATATAATCGGCTTCCATGATTTGTCCTTCGTCGCACAATATCTTATGTACTGTGCATAGACGATATGTCAGAAACATGATATTATTTAATAAGGCTCGAAAGATGAAAGACTCGCGCAATAATGAAGAACCTTCCCTTTACACTTATCTTCAAATCAGGCAAAGGGATCATATAAAATCATGTTTGTAAAGTAGACGACGATCTATCGGAACACGTGTCAATACGACGATGACGTGGAATCTGATATCGGATACCTGCAAACGAATATTGAACGTTCTTATATACTTCATAAATTAGTATTCGATTGCGGTCCCGACCTCGCTGTCCGTAGGGCAGCGGATCGGACCGCATACTTATTCTCATTGGATTTTTTTTAGCTAAACCGTTTTGAATCTAATAGTAAAACCGATCTTGACAAAATTACCAATTGATGATTTTTGATGTCGTTCACCGTGAAATGCCATTCAACCAATCAACGTAACATACGGATCCGTATCCGGAACATATCGACGCATGTGACACAGGAATAGTTTCCAAGATCTTTCCGGAATGAATGCATAGAGCGTCTCGTCATAAAAGTTGATTTTTTGTTCACCGTACCGCCACATTTCATCAAAATATTCTGTAAGGACGACTATTTTTCGTTCGTTCTGTCAGAACTATCTTTAAACTATTCCCTATTCCGAACGTGGTATCATATGCGCGATATGACCACTGGCGGGACGGACATAGACATCGATAGAAAGCAGGTACAAAGGGATATTTTTTATTTAGACAACAGTAGGCGTGTCAAAACAGTGTATATTCATCCCTCTCTTCTCACGACCATCGTATGAACGAAATCCCCATCTGAGATTCCTAATCTCTTCACGGCCTCCTCGGGAAGCGTTATGACAAATTTGGTACCCCTCTGCTTGACCGCATCGGTCCATACCCAGAATCTCTCCACACCTTCCAAGAATTCTTTTCGGATCTCGATCTGTAGCAACGAATCCATGGTTATCCTGAGCATTCTGACCGCATCTGACGGAATGAAGATCGTCTTTTTGCATGCTCTCGGACTGATCTTCGATGTCCATGTCCAATAGTTCACGGCCGTTTCCGTTTCCAGAGTAGACCCTTCCATGTGTTCACTTCATCACATTACAATTATTTATGGGTATTTGATGTGTACCAATGGTACACATTATTTATATATAAATACACTATTACTACATCAACGAATAAATAATTCAGATGATGATACACATGGTTATCCGAATGGTGATTTCGCAAAGAAAAAGGTAATGGAAATGGCAGATCAAAGAAATTTAAATTATAACGGGAATCAGAAGAAGAAGGGTGGAACAAGCTCTGCGGGCCAGAAGGTCAAGGACGCATACAAAAGAGTAAGGGATAAGTTGAGTATGCCTGCAAAAAAGTGATGGGCAAGTCCTCAATATCTGAGCCAGAAAGCGTGCGGTTCATCGGTATGGGCCTACAGATGAATTACAAGGATGCTGCAAGCGACATGGTCACATTCTTATTTTTTTGATACATCGGTGTACCTTTGTTTCTTGATAAAATTATATCTTGATGATTCTCCGATGATATATGTGGCACAAATATGGAAGAACGATAGTGCAGCGAAGTTTAGAGATACGAACTAGACATCGTCAAAACATTATATCTCGGGCAGTTGAAAGGGCTTTATATTTGCTTGTTGTTAACAACCATTAAGTGGAGAGTCAAATCGTTCAATAATTACTTAACAGAACGTTGTTGGTTTTCTCTTGACCAGTGTAGGTTGCGACATTGTCCCGTATGATTAAGAGTTGTGAGGGAAATACGTATGAGCCAA
>JBAYAO010000117.1:0-3307 GCA_041669745.1 Candidatus Methanomethylophilaceae archaeon
ATCGTGAATGGGACCTTCCTGTCGAAGAGCTCCCTGATCCCGTCCTCTCTGAAGGTGAACACCAATTCGTATTCGCCTCCCCATCCCAGGAGAAGGTCCTTCTTCGGGGTCCCCGTGCGTTTGCTGATCTCTTCGACGTCTTCGCCTTCGGGTATGTATCCGTATTCGATCTCCATGCCGACGCGGCTCTGCTCGCATATCGTGTTCAATGCGGTCCCGAGTCCGTCCGACAGGTCCATGCATGACGTGACGATGCCCGATTCTGACAACAGGATCCCCTCGCGGATCTTGGGATCGGGGGTCATCAGCGCATCGGTGTCCTCGAGCTCGATGCCGTTCGTCAGCGCGTTGTACTGGGCCGCCGGCGAACCCAACGGTCCCGTCACGGCGACGACGTCGCCGGCGGACGCGCCGTCCCTCATCATGGGTCTCCTTCCGTCCATCGTCCCGAGTGCCGTGCATGCGACGATGCCGGTGCCGGGTTTCGTATCCCCGCCGATGACGTTGGTACCGCAGTACTCGGCGCACATGTCTATACCGTTCATTATGTCGTATACGGCGCTCTCGTCCAGTTCCTGCGGAAGTGCCAGAGATGCCAATATCCCTATAGGTCTCGCACCCATGCTCGCAAGGTCGCTGAAATTTACGGCCGCGGCAGTCCATCCGAACTGCTCGTAGGACATGCCCTTCGGCATATGCCTCTCAAAGGTGACGATGTCCGTACTGACGACGACCGTCCCGTCGACATCCAGTACCGCCGCATCGTCATCGGTCCCGATCGCGTCGCAGGGTCTCACGATACCGTGTATCCTGCGAACAAGTTCGCGTTCACCAACATCTTTCAGCGATGCCATTTGTTACGCCATCGGCCTCGGGATAAAAAGACATTGCCCTCAGAGTTTCGGACGGTCATCGGCGGTCGCTGCGTCCGCCGTCGTCAAACGGTCGTATCCGGTGCGCAGTCGCGAGCGGTCCCGGGCGCACGGGAACAAAATCCTAAATACGGAACAGGAGATGTAACGGGAAGGTTTCCAATGAACATCGATGTGAAGTACGGGAAGGACGGGGTCCAAAAGGTGGATATCCCGGAGGACAACCTCATCGGGATCTTCTATCCCAAGGATGTCGAGTGTCCTCCGGCGGACGAGGTCATCGGCGAATCCATAGACGATCCGATAGGCTGCGATTCGTTGGCGGATTTCCTCAGGGGCGGAAAGGACATCGTATTCATAGTCAACGACGGGACTAGGCCGACGCCCACGGTCAAGGTCCTGGACGCTTTGTCGAAGAGGATGGATCTCAGGGATGCCAGGTACCTGGTCGCGACCGGCACGCACAGGGACATGACCGAGGAGGAGTATCATTTCGTCTTCGGCGGGCATTACGACGAGCTGAAGGACCGCATCGTGGTCCACGATGCGAAGAGGTCTGAATGCGTGAATCTGGGCAAGTCCAAGAACGGCACCCCGATGGAAGTGAACAGGATAGCGGTCGAGGCCGACCGTCTGGTCATAATAACGAGCGTGGAGCCGCATTACTTCGCAGGGTACACAGGGGGCAGGAAATCCTTCCTGCCGGGAGTCGCATCCTTCAACACCATAGAGCAGAACCACAAGCTGGCCATGCAGAAGGAGGCGCAGTCGCTGGTACTGGAGGGGAATCCCGTACATGCGGACATGATGGATGCGCTGGAGGTCGTCAAAGGCAAGAGGATATTCTCCATACAGATGGTCTTGGACAGACATCAGAACATATACAGGGTAGCATCCGGAGATCTGAACAGAGCGTTCGCAGAGGCCGTCGTCTGGGCGAACGAGGTGTTCTCGGTCCCTATACCGGAGAAGGCCGACGTGGTGATCTCTGTCGCACCCTATCCTATGGACGTGGACCTATACCAGTCGCAGAAGGCGTTGGACAACGGGAAATGGGCGTTGAAGGAAGGCGGGAAGATCATAATGGTCTCAAAATGCAGGGAAGGCATAGGACATGCCACGTTCCTGACGCAGCTGTCGTCCTCCAAGGACCCGAAGGTCGTTCTGGAAAATCTTAAGAAAGAGTACAAACTGGGCTATCACAAGGCCGCGAAGATGGCCGAGATAGCGGTCTGGGCGGACATCTGGGCCGTCACGGACCTGGATCCGGAACTCCTCAGTTCCGCCAACATCACGCCGTTCCCGTCCGTGGCGGCCGCGATGGAACGTGCCTTCAGGGAGAACCCGAAGGCGAGGGTGATAATCCTCATGGACGGAAGCGTAACAATACCAAGGGTTGAACAAATGAAGTTCAAAGCTGAGAATCTGGAGAAGGTGAAGACCGCACTCAATGTGTGTACGATGTGCGGATTCTGCAAGAGCGTGTGTCCCTCGTTCAAGGCGATAGGCTGGGATTCGGCGCTGTCGAGAGGACGCATAATCCTTTCGTACGGACTGCTGAACGGCGATATACCCGCCGATGATTCCGTCGTGGAGAACATGTACACGTGCACCACGTGCGCCGACTGTGTCAGGCGCTGTCCGTCGAAGGTGGACATCGTGGAGATCATAGAGAGCTGCCGCGCGGACCTGGTGAGGAACGGTCACATACTGCCGAAGCACAAGGAGGTATGCGACAGCGTAATGAAATACAACAATCCGTACGGAGAGAAGAAGTCCGTGGCGGAGACCCTCGGGAAGAAGCCCAAGAAAGCGGAGATAGGTTATTTCGCAGGGTGCACCGCAACGTACAGGAACAAGGAGACGTCGAAAGCGGCGATATCGATCCTGGACAAGATAGGTGCAGACTACACGACGATAGACGAGGTCTGCTGCGGATCGGTCCTGCAGAGGATCGGATGTGACAACGACGACGTGGTCGAACTGATGAAGAGGAACGTCGATGCCATCAAGGCATTGGGCGTCAAGACGCTGGTGCTGTCGTGTGCCGGCTGCTACAGGATGTTCAAACAGGAGTATCCGAAATACGTGGACGTTCCGTTCGAGGTCCTCCACATGACGGAGTTCCTGGCTAAGCAGGACCTCAAGCTCAAGCCGATGAAGGGAGTGGTGGCGACATATCACGACCCATGCCACCTGGGAAGGCATTCCAAGGTGTACGAGGCGCCGAGACAGGTGATCGCGAAGATACCGGAACTGACGTTCAGGGAGATGGAGTTCAACCGTTCCACCAGTCATTGCTGCGGCGGCGGCGGGGGCGTGCGTTCCGCCTTCCCGGAGGAGTCCGCGAGGATCGCGAAGACGAGGATAGACGAGGCCCCGTTCGCCGATCTGATGATAACGACATGTCCGTTCTGCGTCAGCAATCTCAAGTC
>JBAYAO010000118.1:0-3266 GCA_041669745.1 Candidatus Methanomethylophilaceae archaeon
ATACAGGAAATGCGTTACCTTCTGCACATAACCGCCTACCATGACGGTGATGGCCATGATAACAACGGCGATGACGATCTCAACTATAGGATCCGTTTCAATCGCCTCTGAATACAAGCATGATCATCTTAAGCCCCCCATATGAGTGTTATCGCCAACGAGAACACCAGTACTGCACAGAGTCTGTAACGATTCAGCAGTCCTGCGAGAGTTAGACCCAACAGCTGTGCCAATGACATCAGCATCTTGACATGCGTACTGACGAACGCCAGAAACGCATTTGGGCCTACGATGATGCACGTGATGATGCACCCTCCCAGGAGAGCTGCAATGACTGCTGCCGCGGCGATAGTTCCACCCACTTTAGACCCCCAAAAGGAAACTGCCTATGTCATCCGCAAAGATGTATCCGACAGCTATAACGATCAAGCCGATAGCTATTATCAATATTTTCTGCTTGAATAATCCAGGCTCGATGATACTTATGCCGACGAATAACATCAGCAATACGACTATCAGGGTAGCGTCTGCCAATTGCGGTGTAGGCGTGATCGGCACGACCGGCGTGATGGTCACGTCCTCAAGTCCCGGTATCGGTATGACGTTCATGTCGAAACCTGTGACGGTCGAACCGTTCAGCGTCATGCCTGTGATCGTCAGTTTGTATCCTATGTTAAGCGATAGGATCGATGACATCGACTTATCGCCGGCAACGTAGGTGCTGGCATCGCCCCATACCGCGACAACCCCCGCCTGGTCCCAATTGTTGACACCGATCACCAGGGATTGATCGCGCAGATAGCACATCGGCGTGAACACGACATTCGTGGCCAAGACCTGACCGTTGTTGTCGGTGATCGTTCCTGTACAGAACAGACCCAACGCATTCGTGGATGCATTCAGAGATACATCGGCAAGTTCCGTTACATTGCGCTGGTAGTATTGGGATATCTGCTCCATTGCCGCAATGTACAGCATGGCCCGTTCGTCTGTGGACAGCGAGTAGTTGTCCAGTGAGGCCACGATGCTTGAGGGACTAAGGTAGATGGACGCTTCGCCGGCCGCATCGAATATGGACCACTGTACCTGACCTGCATCCGCCGCAGAGGTACAGACCCAAACACATGATGAAAGAACGTCACTCAAGGATTTCAATGCCGGGACCATGTTCACCGCATCGGTTTCTGCGCTGTATGCGCCGTCATGCAAGACCGCGAATGTCAGACCCGTATCGGCCGATGCAGAACCGCCAGTGAGGATGTTGACGTTCGTTCCGTTGTATGAGACATATGTCAGACCCGCTGTAGTAGGTCCGGTCACGATCACCGCACCAGATGTAACGTCCGCTTTCTCGTTGCTGACAACGGGGAACAGGGTTCCGATGTATGACCTTCCGGTCTGTAACTCGTATATTCCCGTCGGGATAGGCGTGGTCATGGAGGACAGTACGTTCTTCCCTTCGGCCAACGAATATGTGTCTCCGCTTCCGTCTGTCGCGGTGAGGACCGCCGAACCGCCGGAGACGTAAATGAAACCACCGTCATCGGCCCTGATATACACGGTATCGGCCGATTCAGACGTGACCGTCGTGGCCATGCCGTATTCGACCGTAGGGGAATATGTGTAGGTGGACACGCTTCCGCCTGTCCAGTAGAACGCCAGGGACATGTTGCCGCCACCGTATGTCGCGGTGTAGTCTCCGCCGCTGTTCCATGATGAAACAATGGTGTTGTACGGTTCCCAGGTCTTGCTCATGTAATAGGACGCAGCATAGGTCTCGACGGTCACTCTGTCGTAGACAACGGAGTTGGCCAGAACAGCATCGACATCATAATCGTCGGTGGTGTTCCACAGCTCGTAGACAGAGATCTCCGCCTGACGCTGTGCGAATGTCGATATATATTTTATCGTGGCCGCCGAAGTGGTCGTTTTGGCTGACAATAAAGACTGAAGATTAGACAGCCCTGTCGCTACAAGGATGGCCTCATCTGATCTGTCTATCGCCCTTAGAGCTTCGGTATCTCCGACCGGCGTCTTTGTGTCCTCTGTATCATTGAGTGCCGGACCGAAGTAGACCTCGTAATCATGTAAAGCGAAACCAGGACTGTAATAGCCAAATCTTAATCCGTTGAAGTTAAAGTAGACCATTGCATCGCTGTTGTCGTCGTCCTGGGCGATCACGCCGCAGAAGGCACACGAAAGCATGCTGAAGGTTATTATCAAGGCCATAGCGGCCATCGTCTTTTGTTTAAACATAGCGTATCACTATCACAATTATCAATAGCACAACTATCGCAAGTGCGATCATCGTCAGAATATCAAATCCCGAATCTTCCGCACCCAGAGGAACAAACGATGCTGTCAACGAGGTGTCAGCGGCCATCGTTATCGTCCTGGTGGCATCGGTGTTGCCGTCTGACCATTCCTTGAACTCATATCCAGCATTCGGTGTTGCTGTGATCGTCACGGATTGACCCTGCAGATAAGATCCGCTGCCTGTGGTGTTCCCTCCGTCTCCGGCTATTACCGCGAGAGTGAATGTCACAGTTTCAGAACCGGACACATTGAATACCGCCGATAATGTCAGGTTTGCCGTCATCGTTATCGTTCTGGTGGCCTCGGTGTTGCCGTCTGACCATTGAACGAAAACATATCCGTCGTTCGCGGTCGCCACGAGTGTGGCCGTTGCGCCATGAACGTAAGATCCGCTGCCGGTGGCCGTTCCGCCGGTGTTGGTGCTCAGCGTCACTGTGTAGGTGTTCAGTGTGAATACTGCTGTATATGTCGCGTTTGCAGATACGGTCACGGTCCTTGGATTTGCCGTGCTGTCATCCGACCATCTTGTGAATGTGTATCCAGTGTTGGGCGTAGCGGTCAGTGTGGCCGTTGCGCCTGAAATGTATGAACCTCCGCCTGTGACGGTCCCTCCCGTTCCAGCCGTGACCGTTAGAGTATAGGATGGGTCAACGGTGAAAGATGCCGTATATGTCACGTTTGCAGATACTGTCACGGTCCTTGGATTCGTGGTCACACCGTCATTCCATTGTGCGAAAACATAGCCTGTGCCTGGTGTCGCGGTCAGTGTCACTGACGTTCCGGTATCATATGATCCGCCGCCTGTTACAGTTCCTCCCGTTCCGGCCGTGACCGTAAGCGTATAGGTCACTGTGGCCGATGCCACCGTGATAGATTTCTGTGCCGTCGTCGTTATACTGCCGTAGTGTCCGGTGAAGATGATCTGATAGGTTCCGGCCGCAGCGTAGGTA
>JBAYAO010000119.1:0-3255 GCA_041669745.1 Candidatus Methanomethylophilaceae archaeon
AGGTGATGAACCTAGTCACGGGTTCGAAGGATTCGACGACGATCAGCATCTCCGTCAGCGTCGAATCCAGCTATTCGTCGAGCGGCTACTACAACAAGATATTGGGAGTTTTTGAGAACCCGCTCCCGGCACCGTTCGATTCGCTTGCCGCCACTTGTCTGATAACGCTCGCGCTTTGGATCGTCATATCCCTGGTGGCATCCACCATCATTCTGGGTTTCGTCCTCCGTGTGTTCTTCAAGAACCAGGAGGAACGTGAGGAGATAGGACATCAGGTCGAAAAACTCTTCTTCATCTGCTTCATGGTGTACGGGATCATCAACTGCCTCCATGTCCTGGGCGTGAGCGAGTACTACATCGCGATACTGGCCGATCTCTCCGAGATACTGTACATAGTTACAGGCGCGATGATCACATGGCGTATCTACAACTCGGTCATGAAGTACCTGCTGAAGAGCATGGGCTCGAAGACCGACGATCTGGTGGAGGGGCTCGACGAGTCACTGCTTCCGCTGTTCAGGATGATCGGGAAGATAGCCATCGGCATCGTGACGGTGGCATCGATATTGGCCGTTCTCGGGTTCAACCTCTACGCCATAATAGCCGGTGCGGGCATCGCGGGATTGGCGTTGTCCCTGGGTGCACAGAACACACTGAACCAGTTCTTCAGCGGCATAACCCTGCTCCTCACCCGTCCGTTCAAGGCCGGGGACAGGGTCCGCCTCGGCACGGACACGAACATACTGGAAGTGCGCAAGGTTGGTTTCATGTGCAGCGAATTCAAGAACTGGTCCAACTCGGAGATATTCACCATGCCCAACAGCAACGTGGTGAACTCCACCATCATCAACATGACCGGGAAGGCCGTGGCATTCCGTATCGACCTGCTGTTCGATGTCGCCTATTCGTCCGACTTGGAACTTGTGAAGAAGATCCTGTTGGAGGCCGCAGAGGAACATCCGAACGTCATCAGGGACGGCTCGTCCGACATGCCGTCCACGAGACTGATGTCATTCAATGATTCCAGCATCTCCATGAGATTATCGGCATACGTCGACGATTTCGAGAACAGCTACGTGATAGCCGGAAAGCTCAGGGAAGAGGTGTTCAAGAAGTTCAATAAGAACGGCATCGAGATCCCGTACCCGCAGTACGATCTGCACGTTAAGGACGTGCCTCCCCAATAATCTTTTCATTCTACTTATTTCGTTACGTCAATCGACGATTTCTAAGTATTTATATACGGTAATTACGTTCGCCCGCAACAGTACTACGAAATCTGTTAATTAAACACAGAGGGAATTCCGATGATAGATAACCTTGACAAGCGTATAGTCGATATCCTGAAGAAGGATTCGAGATGTCCTTTCGTCGACATAGCCGACAAGCTCGGCGTATCCGAGGGGACCGTAAGGAGCAGAGTACACAAGATGATAGATGAGGATGTGATCAGAGGTTTCACGATAAAGACCAGCTCCAAGAATGTCAAGGCATTGGTAGAGATCAGGATAGACGTGAACACCGAGACGGAGGACATCGCCAAGGAACTCACGGGATACGAGGGCATAACGGAGGTGTTCGAGGTCACCGGGGATCAGGACATCATAGCCATAGTGGACGTTGAATCCTCGCAGAAGCTCAACGATATCGTCGAGCACATCAGACATTACGATAACATACTGAGCACACGTACCCGTCTGATACTCAGAGAGCACTTCGGAGAGATCTGAGATGTTCGCGGGAACGGCAACGGCGCTCATAACACCGTTCAAGAAGGACGGCAGCGTTGATGAAACGGGACTGAGGAGACTCGTCGACTTCCAAGAGGAGAACGGAGTGAACGTCCTGGTCCCTTGCGGTTCCACCGGCGAGTCGGCGACGCTTAGCCACGAGGAGCACATAAGGGTGATCAACATAGTCATAGACCAGGCCAAGAAGGCGAAGATATTGGCCGGAGCCGGCAGCAACTGCACGTCCGAGGCCGTCGATCTGAGCAAGAAGTCAGCGGACCTCGGCGCGGACGGCATACTTTCGATATCACCGTACTACAACAAGCCCACCCAGGAAGGCATATTCCAGCATTTCAAGGCCATAAGCGAATCCATAGACCTTCCGCTGGTGGTGTACAACGTGCCCAGCAGGACCGGGAGCAACATCTCCGCGGAGACGACGCTGAGATTGGCAAACGAGGTACCGGGCGTGGTCGCCATAAAGGAGGCCAGCGGGAACCTGATACAGGTGCAGAGCATACTGGCGAAGAAGCCGAAGAGGTTCGAGGTGCTGTGCGGCGACGACGGCCTCGCGTTCCCGATGCTCGCATTGGGATGCGTCGGTGTGATATCCGTCGCGGCCAACTGCTGCCCCAGGACCATGTCGCAGATAGTGGAGCTGTGCCTGAAGGAACGTTACGTGGACGCTTCCGCACTGCATTACAGGATGATGCCGCTCTTCAAGGACCTGTTCATAGAATCCAATCCGATACCGATAAAGTACGTCATGAAGAAGCTCGGCTTCGGGAACGGTTCCGTACGACTGCCGCTTACGGAGCTCTCGCCAGAGCACCGCCCCATATTGGAGATGGACATGGCGGACCTGGGTCTCATGTGAGGGTGGTATCTTGATCGATGTAGTAGTTGGCGGTGCCACCGGAAAGCTGGGTAAGTTGGTCTGCGACCTCATCGTCGGTTCCGACGATCTGAGATTGACCGGTGCAATCGTATCGGAAAACGGCGGGAACGCCGGAAAGGAACTGTATCCGGGGATCACGGCCGTGACCCCGGATTCGCTGGGCGCCCTGCTCAGGGATACCGATGTCTACGTTGACCTGACGACACCGGCGGCAGCATCGATGATCGTAGGTTCGGTTCCGGAGACGGGTGCCAACGTCGTGCTGGGCACAACGGCCGTCGATCCCGAGGCGATAGAACAACTGACGAGGAACGTGGAAAGGTACAACACATCGGCACTGATATCCGCCAATTTCGCGTTGGGCGTGAACGTCTTCTGGAAGATGTGCGGTATGCTCGCGACCTCCCTTCCCGATTACGATATCGAACTCATAGAGGCGCATCACGGCATGAAGAAAGATGCCCCGTCCGGTACGGCGACAGAGGCCCTCCGGAGACTTCAGGATGCCTCAGGCATAATGAAAACCGTATACGGGAGAGAAGGCGTCACCGGGCCCAGAGGGCGCGAGATCGGCGTCCACTCCATCCGCGCAGGGGACATCGTCGGCGACCATACCGTGATGTTCGC
>JBAYAO010000120.1:0-3254 GCA_041669745.1 Candidatus Methanomethylophilaceae archaeon
ACTCGAACAATCGGGTATGGCGATGGTGTGGAATACTACGGCAACATCGCTGACCGGATGGACGAACGATTCCACCGATTATCAGATGGTCCTCCTGGACAAGGGAACGTACTTCACATGTTCAGAGATATCCTACAAATCAGGATCCGTGAGCTCCGTGACGCTCGAAGTCAAGAAGATCGTCACTACAGGTGTCCTCGGCAACGCATACAAGGAGAGAGAGGATGCACCGAAAACATTCGATGCAACGACCCTGATCATGATCATCCTGATATCCATCGGCCTCAACATAGTGCAACTCGGATGGATAGCGAACAAATCGGCATTCCTGATCATAGTAGGCGTTGTAATGGTCGTGCTAGGCGTGTTTGCCTCTGACATGCTGGCAGGGTTCCTACTGGGGGTCTGATCATGACAGAATACCTCACATTCCTCCTGGAATACCTTCCGATCATTCTGGGGGTCTTCACGCTCGCATACGCGCTGTACAACGCATGGCAGCGCAACGTCCTCAGAATGGCGGTCTGTTTCGTGGTCTGCATCTTCACGTTCGTCTTGGGGGTCTGATCATGATATCCTTGCCTAGAATACCGATCAACTGGATAGTCTACTGCTCGATCTTCTTAGTAACGGTGGTCGCATCATGGCATATCTGTGAGAGCTTCGTCGTTGTCTTCGCAGCGCTGATCGCAGTGATGTACTGCTGGAAAAAGAATCCATACTTTGGAGTTCTGGCTGTCGCAGGGATAGCTGCGCTCGGAACATACATTTACCTCGCGGTGTGATGATGATCTCAATAGACGGCGCAACGGCGGAGATAGTGATCACGCTCATACTGATAATGGGCGTAGGAGTGGTTACTGGAGCACTGGTACAGAACATCACGAAATTCGTCTTACCGATCGATTTCATCACATGGGCGATCCCCGTGTGGATAGCGATCGATGTACTCTTCGGAATATTGAACATCGACATACTGGTCTACATCCCGTTCATATCCGGGTATGTGATAGGTTACATCGTGCGCGGCAAGCAGAAGTACATCATGTTCGCGCTCAACACGTTATCGATCAAACTGCACGACGAGAAGTATAACGTCCTCTATGACCACAAGAATGAGAAATGCATCGCAGACCAAACAAACAGAGCACTTTTCAAGAGACTATTCCTGGGGATCCATCATGTCGTGAAGGTCAAGGATGCGGCCGGATTCGAACCTGATTGGACATTCAGGGACAAACGTCCGTGTTTTCCGGTTATGGAGGCGGTCGGTTTCTTCGTAGAGAAGATGCCGGAACCTATGATCACCGAGAAGAGGTTTTTGCACTTCTTCAAATTACATGCGATCGAGACCACGATAGTCAAGGCACACGGCTCTATGACATCAAATGCACAGTTGGTCATGGAGGACAGAGCCCTCCAGATCGCCAATGAGAATTGGTGGAATGCAGAACAGAAAAGTTCCGCAATGGCCCTGACCATGAGCAACGCCGGCGTGAAGATCGCGTCCGATTGGCTGATGGAATCGACATTGGGCGCATCACCTGGAAACCTCCTGGCCAAACATATGGGCGAAGACAGGAAAGCCGAGATCCGCAAACAGGAAGAGAGGCAGAAGATCGTAGAGCTGAAAATCGCAGAGCAAAGGAAGCTGGAGGCTGAAAATGACAGAAAGAATGAATCTTAAAGACTTTCCAAAGGTCCTGAAGGAATCGGTCTTTTCTGACGATTATCAGGCACACATTCTGGAATTGCAGATGGCCGGCGATGTCGAGGAGGAACTAACAAAAAAACAGGCACATTATGAAAACGATATCCAGAGATTCAAAACGCTGGGTGGGAAGATGGACCAGGAGGGTCAGGAGATGTGGTTCATCCTCGGTTCCACCAGGATATATCTCTGGTTCAATACGGAGATGGAACTGATACAGTTCCAGCAAACGGTCAGATTCGATGTTCCTAAAGCAGCCATCGTGGATTATTGCGAGGATGTCGTCATTTCCAACGCGGTCGTGGCAATGATATTCCGCAACTGTCCACTGGCAGCAATAGAGAAACTGAACAGCATCAAGAAGGACATCGACAACAAACACATCGTGAACGGAATAGATGACCTCATCCGCAGGATCAAAGAGACACCTACGTCGCTGGCCCAAACACTCGCTGGTGCGAAATTAAGGGATGATCAGGCATGAGACTGTCCTCCGGAATGTCCGGCAAACGCCTTTCTTCTCCATACACTGTAAGCGGAAAGCTTACAGACAAGACCGAGGAGATGATCGGCAGGCTATTGCCGGACATAACGGATCACATCGTGAAATGGAAACATGCTGTTATCGTGGGTCTTCCAGGGTGCGGAAAATCTACTACCATCAAATTCATCTGGTCGAAGGCCGTGGCAAAGTACGGCAAGGACATGAACTTCGTATATACGGATGCTCTCGCCGTCGCTCTCGATCTAATGGATTCTAAGCGTGTTCAGTTCATCTGTATCGACGATGCCAGCAAGCACGCCAGTTCATTAGATAATTTTGAATTGAAGAAACAGATAGCCGAGTTCAATCGAATACGTCATGTATACGAGGATAAGACCGGCTCGGACACAGGTATAATCATCATCCTCTTCGGCTGGCAGAGGTGGAAAGAGGTACATCCTGCATTCCGTAACGGGACGTTCATGATATTCAAGACGCTCATGGCCGAGCCGGACGACAACAACATGATAGAGACGCTGATCGGCGAGAGGGCCTCATCGGAACTGCGGAGGATATGGAACAAGATGGACACGGACGATCAGACAGTGAAGGGCACGTCCATAGGTTATCTGCCGACACAGAGGGGATCCCCGGATGCGGCAGGATTGTTCTATACACGACTGGTGGACGACGACAGGTTTCCGTCGATGATCTACAAGGACGAATACTTCAAGGATGAGAAGACGGTGGATCAGATACTAGAGGAACACAGACAGAATCCGAGGGATGCCGAGGCCGTCGATGCATACAAACTGATCATCGAAGGTACGATGAAACGGCGTGACATCGCAGCGAGGTTCGGCCATGATCCGTCATGGGTCACGAAGGTGGAGGATCGCGTGGAATCATGGCTCGCGAAGGCCTGATTTTGTAAGGAAAATCGTCCGAAACAAAACGGAAAGTCCTAGGCAAATTTGGAAAATCGCCCAAGGACGCTACATACGCGCGCATGATGCACGCGCGCGTATAGTGACCCTGATCGGAAAATATGGAAAATGC
>JBAYAO010000121.1:0-3169 GCA_041669745.1 Candidatus Methanomethylophilaceae archaeon
CTGGTGAGGGTTTTCTCCTCGGACGATATGCGCTCTGACAAGGGCATAAGGATAGATGACAGTACCGTAGTCAGGGGAAACGGCATAAGATACCGTTATTTCACCGAGAGTGAACTCCGTTCTTTGTATTCCGGAAAAGGAGAGATAGTGAAGTTGAGAACAAAAGAGGAATCCACAAGATTCGGCAGGAAGCGTTCCAGGATAGAGATGGATCTCATGAGGTGTTGACGCTTTATATGTTATCTTGTCGAAAAAGCAACGTTCATTGTTTTTCAGAATCTTCCCGACGGTAACGCTTTAAATAACGATCGTCTTCACGGCGGGTATGAAGTGCCCAAAATGCGGTCATGAGAATCCGGAGGGAACACTGTTCTGCGAAGAGTGTGACTGGAGGACCGATCAGCCATTCAAGATGAAGTTCGGGGTCAACACCGTGTACTTAGCGTATATCGCGGTCATATTCGGCATAGCATCAGTTGTTACGGTGTTTCTCAAGTTCGGAATGTTCGCCGTAGTATTCGGTGCCATCGGTATGGCGTTCGGTGCCTATTCACAGACGGCTGTAAGATTATCGGATATGAACGAAAAGGTCAAGATGGCACTCGTGGTGGTATCCAGTATCGGTATTCTGTCCTCGATTATAGGTTTTATCTACGGAATCTACATGGTGTTCGTCTGAAGTGACGTCTGATGGTCCTGTACAGAGACAAGTACATTTTGGACGGCCTGGATGTTATACCATCGGATATGATGAGGGATCTCGATCTGGCATATGATGTATGTGTCAGACTGAGGGACCGTTCATCATGTAATATGTGTGGAAAGTGCTGTCATCAGCCGTTCATCACCGTTCGTGACACGGAAGTGGAGCGGATCGCGGAGTATATCCACACCGACCCGCTGTCCTTTGTGACGGATCATCTGTACAGGGAAGACGACAGGTGGCTCTTTACCAAAACGGATCCGTGTGAGTTCCTCGGATCGGACAACAGGTGTAAGATATGGGGAGGAAGGCCGGAGATATGCGGGGATTTTCCGTTCCTCGTCTCGATGTTCATGAGTCGTGTGTATCTTGCAATAGTGAACGATGACTATGAGATAGACGTAGGATATATGGATGATACCTGGCCGTGCACCATCGTCATCAAGAATCATATAGGGCCGATGATAACCGAGGCCCGGAAGAAGAGGAAGTTCATCTCTGTCTCGAATTGACCAGATGATTTTTGAACGCTTCTGCGTACAGGGAGGGGTGTATCGTGTGTCCTATATTCGGGATGCGAACGACCTTGCAGTCTTTTATCCCGGCCGCGATCTCGTCGCCCATTTTAGGTTCGACCATTATGTCATCCAAACCATGGATGGAAAGGGTGGGTGCCTTGATCAAGCCCATCTTACCGCGGGTGTCGAAGTCATCCAGTGCATACATCTGATGTTTTAGATTCTCAGGCTCAACGTTATCCGTGATCCTGATCTTGGAGTTCTTCGCCTCTTTGTTCGCGAAATAGTCTTCGGTGAAGCAGAAGGAATTGATCATCATCGCGATTATGCTCGGATCTTTGTCCCGTATCGCCATGTTCACTGCGTTGTTCATGAAATAGCTGGAACGTGCTGGGCGTCTCATGTATGCCGAGACAAGGGTCAGGGTCAACACCCTGTCGGGGTTTTGTATTGCGAACTCCTGGGCGATATGGGCTCCCATGGACCATCCGAGGATGTGAGTTCTGAATATCGAAAGATGGTCCAGAAGGGCCACGACGTCATCGACAAGATCCTGACCCTTGAAAGGACCTCTGTACTGTGTCAACCCGGCGCCCCTGTTGTCGAATACTATAACTCTGTAATTGTCGGCCAATGTCGGAATGAGTGAGTGGAAGAAAGTGGTATCGCCTCCAAACCCTGTTATGAGTAAGACCGGCTCACCTTCTCCCGTTACGCTATAGTTCATCCTGATCCCGTTAATGTCCGCCATCGGCATATCTTTCAACCAATCCGTCCGATTATGCAGGTCATACAAAAACTTAATGCAGGGCCCGTTTGGAGTCGTCCGTTGTATACAGCCTCAGTAGAAGGTCGTCATGATGGCGAAATACATGATGAAAACCAGGGCCATTATGTAGATGATCGGATGGACGTCCTTACCGCGGTGTGTCGCGGCCATAGAGAGACAGTACATGATGATCCCCATGCCGATGCCGTTGGTGATCGAATAGGTGAAAAGCATGAAGAGGATGGTCATCAATGCCGTGAGCGCAACGGCAGGATCTTCCCATTCTATTTTTCCGATCTCGGCCAGCATTGTGGCGCCAACGAGGATCAATGCGGCAACGGTGCATTCGAAGGATATGACTGAAAGTACAGGTCCGAAAAGCAAAGCCAGTAAGAATAACAATCCTACGACGACCGTCATAATTCCAGTTCTTCCGCCGGATTCAATTCCTGTGGAGGATTCTATATAGCTCGTCACCGGTGAAACACCGATGGTGGCGCCCAATACGGTACCCACCGCATCGGAGGCGAGTGCTTTGTTGCCGTCTCTGAGATTTCCGTTGTCGTCGAGAAGTTCTGCCCTCTCGCCGATGGCCAGAATTGTACCGGCACAGTCAAAGAAATCTACGAACAGGAAAGATATAATGACGAATGCGAATTGAAGATCCCAAGATACCGTTTCCAGGCCTTCGATGAAAGCACCGAAATACGGTACAGCAGGAATGTTCACAATGGCAGTCGGTATCTCGACGATACCAATGACCATCCCAAGGATGGCGGTGGCAAGTATCCCGATGAGAAGGCTGCCGTTCACCTTCCTGAGATGGAGCAAGACCGTGAAGACGATTCCGAATATCGCCAACATGACCTTGGGATCAGAGAGGTTTCCGAGCATCACCAGCGTGGAAGGGTTACCAACTATTATGCCGGAGCCCTGCAGGCCGACGAAGACTATGAAACACCCTATGCCGGCCGTGATCGCAATCCTGAGGTCTCTGGGTATTGCATCGAGGATTCTTTTGCGCAATCCGCCGACAGACATGAGCAAGAACAATATCCCGCTCATGAATACGGCCGCAAGGGCCTGCTGCCAGGTATATCCGAGAACGATGACCACCGTGTAGGTGAAGAATGCATTGATCCCCATGCCCGGAGCCTGAGCTATAGGATATTTGGCATA
>JBAYAO010000122.1:0-3094 GCA_041669745.1 Candidatus Methanomethylophilaceae archaeon
CTTCGATATCGGACATGCGAACACAACCGATCAGATCGATACCATCATCGAGTCCCTGAGTGACAGATTTGCCAATGTTCATATTCACGACAATATGGGTGAAAATGATGAGCACAGGACGGTTGGTAACGGCAATATAGATTTCAAAAAAGCATTGATGAAATTTCCAAAATACAACGGCAATCTCATCATCGAAGCGAAATCCTTCCAGTCCGCGGTTGAATCCAAGGAAAAATTAGAAAAAATGTTCTCCTAATTCGTTTTCGGTGGAGTTCGCTCTCCATTTTTCATTGTATTTCCGAGGAAAACAATTCCTTTTTTGAAATAGATTAGGAGATATGGTATCGCCAGGACCATCAGAACGAGCAACAAGAGTGCAGTTATTACCATGCTGTCGCCAGTCAGCCATGCTTCTGCAGAGAGGTAATCGGTTAGAAAATGCATTGCAATTGTGGCATACACGCCATATTTTACGAAAAGATAACCAGCAATAAGTCCGAATGTGAATGTCGGAATGAATTTCCACAGACCCCAGTTGGTAAGATGACCTGCACCGAACATTGCTGCCGAAAACACAACAAAGACAAGAGCGGTCGTGTTCATTCCAAAACCGCCGAAAAGATATCTCCATAACGGAAGTTCGTTCTTCTTCGTTATGGCATATACGATCATCACAGGAACGCCCAGATACAGTACGCGCGTGATGATCTCCTCCCAGACGGACGCTTCCAATAGATCAAACATCCATTGCCAAGTTTCTCTTTCGGGAAGGGAGGCCATGTTCACCCCGCAGGCTTTCAATACCGAAGTCAGGATCAGTTCGAAGAGGTAAAGTGCGGAGAACAGTGTTGCCATCTCGAATAGAGCCGTGTCTTTCATGGCATCCCTGTCTCCTCCGATGAGCTTCCTCGTGGGTCCTATGGCTTTGTAGAACAGGTATATCAGAGAAGCGGTTACCCCTATCAGAAGCAGCACGTAGTACAATTGCAGTGCCGATCCAGAGATTCTGAACACGCTTATGATCGCTGGCACAATGAAGAAGATCTCTGTGTGATAACCGGGCAGATATGACAGGACCCATTCAGATTTCACTATGCCGACATATAATTCGAACAACAACAATGCAGAGACAACCAACGTTATTATGATCCCGAATATAAACACGGGTGATTCCAATGCTTTATTTTGCGGAAACAAGGGTTCACCGCAGTATATACAAAACCTGTCGCCCTCCTTACGAGACAGATCGCAGTAATCGCAGACCATCTATTCACCCATACATTCAACTATTCCATCTATCCGTTCGTATTCTATGACCGCAAGTAGGCTTTTTCTGTATTTTGAAATATCCTTTATCTGATCTGCCATATATTCTTCTCTAACAAGACTCACTTTTTTGTATCCTCTTATCTCATTGACGATAGAATCCCATTTTTTGACAAATTCTTCCGGTGTTTCACCGAATTTCGTTTTCATCGCTTTTTTCATCACTTTCTTCTCTTTGTAGAGTTCCCAGGGGGTTACGATATCACAATAGATCTTCGTATATGTTTCGTCATCCATGTCCAACGGGATCACTGAAATACTCTTTTCATCGCACATGTCGATCAACGTTGTGTATGCTGGCACAGGCATATCTATCGGTCCGTAATTTTTTAGGAGAAAACCGTATACCGAGTCCAGGTCACTGGTTTCGTTATCGCCTATTATCTCCTTTCTTCTTCGTAGTGCTTCTATCTCCTCTATTCCCAGAGCTACAGCAATCGCCTCATAGTCCTTCCCTAAGGCTTCTTTCACCTTCTCTGATTCGGAGACGAGACCCTTTATTACCGGTAATATGGAAACATCGCAGTCTCCGACCTGCAACACGATCATTATTTTTTACCTCTGGACAGGACGACATCGGTCAATTCTTCCTTGTCTTCCATTTTTTTGAGTTCGTCTTTTGTAACGATTGCGGTCGATTCCACGTTTTCAAGACCGTGTTTACATTCTACGATTATCACAGAATGTTTTCCTGAAATTTTAGAGATATCTGAAGCGATCACCGCTTTCTGTATCAGTTTTTCATCATCATTGCCGAGTCCCGTAAGTATGATCATTTTCTTGCTTCTGGTCAATGCTTCGAATGGGCTTCTGTTTACTGGGGTCACTGCAAAACCCATATCCAGAAGATGATTGAATATTATGGAATCGGTTCTCTTGTCGCCGAACAATTCGTATTCTTTCACCTTGTGCTTGGGATTGTATACGAAAGGATTTATCGGTTCTATGATCGGTACTTTGAGAAACTCTTCCAATCTAAGGGCGGCATCTATCATAGCACCCATCCCCGCTTCGTACATCTGTATCGTTCTTCTGGAAACCCCTGCCGTTTCGGCTAGGGTTCCAAGACTTACGCCTTTTGATTCTCTGATCTCCTTGAGCAACATGCTATCCAGTTTGACATATAATCCGCCAGGTGCCGCAAAGATAAAAGGAGGCACTTCTTCCAGGAGATGATCCGCCAGAGTATCATTAGAGATGATGGAGATCTCGAATCTGGAATAGACAATCCCGGGTTCCAAGGTGCCGGAGCTGGATCTCTCTCCTATAAGTACGGGGGTTGCGGACAATGCTTCGGCAAGTACCTTCATCTCTTCCGCGTTTTCCCTTGAGAAAGCATCGACGTTACTGAGTACCTTTATGATCAACAGCGTGTCATCTTTCCTACCGACAATATCAAAGCATACGCTGCGTAGCGTAAGTAAAGGCGATATGTCATATCCTGCCTTAGCCAATATGGCCCTTGTGGTGTTGATCAGATTATCTCTGGTCATTACTCAGGTAGTGGTCGTACTTCTATAAATACTTAAAATAACAGATCACATTTGCGGATAGGATCAGAACAATATAAAAAAGACATCGAACGGTATTGCACCGTTCGATGATATGTTGATGCTGGTGGTTTTATTCGATCGAAATTTTTTTACCATTGGGTTTGGAACCCGAAGTGACAAAGGTAACTTCTAAGATACCATTGTTGTATTCCGCTTTGGCGGTGTCCGGATCCACGTCGCAGGGCAAGGCCAAAGTTTTTCTGAACTTCCTTGCC
>JBAYAO010000123.1:0-3091 GCA_041669745.1 Candidatus Methanomethylophilaceae archaeon
AATTTCGTTGCATCCATGCTTCCTCTCGATATGGAAACAGGAACTGTCGATGTTAAGCGCATCGCAGTTATCAATCCACCGACCGACGATCCGTCAACAATGCATATTTCTAAGAAAATAATGGATAATGTAAAAATTATCGAAGAAAACATGCGTCCGAAAGAAATGAATGAAGAATTAGAATTCATGGGCTTCTTTTCTAATGCTACAGAAGTCGACGGAGATTCTGAAGATGACACATTTGAATCTCAGTTCAGATTGAAGTTCGTATCTGCAAGATTCGATGAACCTCAAACTGCAAAGGTCATCTTAAAAGATGATGATCGTAAATTGGCCTTCGAATGCATGGCTGACAGAAAATCAGTTAAGCTGAAAGGGAAGTTGATCGGCACCGGTAGATCAAAATGCATCATAGATGTCGATGATATGCGTAAAATCGAGTGACAGATTATTCGTTCAGATCCTTTTTCAATGATGATAATTGAGTATACAATTCGCGCTTTACACGCGGTTGTTTCTCTTGTTTTATCTTTTTGTCAAGGGCGTCGATCTGCTTCCGTATCGCTTCACGGTTGGCATCGTCGGCCACGTGATTTCGACATCCAATGCAAACTTTAACGAAACCTCTTGATTTCTTCGAATAATGATGTGCGTAGACCATCTTTTGGCCTCGGTCTTTGATATCATCGGCGATACGGCGATAGCTATCGCTGATGCCGTGTTCTTGATCTCCGACAGCACGTTTATATTATATAAATTTTATATCGGACTAAAGTCCGATATAAAATTCAACTCAGCATGTTTTGAACGTGCGGTGCCGTGTTCCTGTTGTTTTCGGGCTTGAGAAGGATGAAAGATGGAGATCGGTGCCGCAACGGTGTACGAGAGCATCCCCGCAAGCAGCGCCATGGCCATGGCGGTCATGGAGAGTTCGGGGATCCGTGCTCTGATAGATTCGATAGTAGAACACAACGATCAGCGCAGGCTCTCCCCGGGCATGGCCGTCAAGGCGATGATCGGCCCGATCTTCGATTCGAGGAAGAAGATGCCGTTATCGGGTGTCCGCGGATTCTACAAAGGTGCGCCCGTCGACATGCTGTTCGGAAAGGATGTGACAGAATCCGGTCTGAACGACCATGCATTGGCCAGGAACCTGGACGATCTGTACGATGCGGGATTGGACGGAACGTTCTGGAAATGCTCGTCCATGATCAAACACAGGTACGGATTCGATTCCAAGGTCAGGCACATGGATTCGACCAACTATACGCTGTACGCACTCCCGTCCGAAAGGGACGGGGAGGCCGTCCCCGTCTTCGGCGGGAACGCCAAGGACGGAAGGAACGACCTCATCCAGTACAACGCTGCCACCGTCACAGACGGCGACCGTATCATAGAGTATGCAAAGGCGTACTCGGGCAACACCGCCGATCCGGTCATGGACCGCGATACGATAGGATTTCTGAGGGCGAACATCGATCCGAAAGAGAACACTCTGATAGCGGACTGCAAGCTCGTGAACACGGAACTGATCTCCGAACTTCTGAACATGGGCATGGGGTTTATATCAAAAGCGCCGTCATCGTTCTCCGACAAGATACGCGACGATATCGTGTACTCTGCCGTGAACGGCCGGATGGACGTTTCCGGTCTGGACGGTTATTCGGTGTACGACACCGAAGCCGACACCGTCTGCGGGAAGCTGAGGTTCATAGCATACCGCTCTCCGAAGGGAACGGCCAAGGAGATGGACTATCTGGAACGCCAGGGGAAGAAAGATGCGGAAAGACTGTTCAAACCGTTCGTCAAGAAGAGGTTCGCCTGCGAGAAAGATGCAATGATGACGTTCGATGAGACATTATCGAAGCACAAGGGCAGCGCGTACGTAATCGGCGGAACGCCGGTGGCGATAGAGGAGATCGTCCGCAGGGAGACCCGCGGACGCCCTCCGAAGGGTTCCGAGGCGCCCGGATCGAAAGTATCGTGGAAGATCGACATCTCCATGCGTTTTGACAGGGAACTCGCGGAGAACATCGCGAAAGCATACGATGTCTCGGTGATAGTGACGAACCTTCCGTTCGCAACGGAAGATGCGGAGAATGTGAGACACGGCGCTACGACCGATACGGTGCTGAAACTGTATCTCGACCAGTACAAGGTCGAGCACACGTATCGCCTGATGAAGTCGGGCATGGGCGTCGATTCCGTCTACGTGCATACTCCGTCGAGAGCGAACGCATTGCTGTTCGTGATATCGATCGCCACGTTGATATCGAGCATCATGGACGCGCTGATGCGGCGTAACGGCCATCCGCGTACGGTGAGGAAGATATGTTCCGATCTTCAGAACGCCGCGGTGATCTACGACCGTTGCAATGACAGACTGACCGTCGGCGGTCCGAACGGTTCCATGGACGACCTCTTCTTCTGTCTCGGCGTATTCGATACCGCCCCTTCTCTTTTGTTGGGTGTTGGCAACGGATGACGTCCCGAAGGGATGTCACCCGCATCGATGTCAGCGGATGCCATGCAGAGATCGCAGGCTCGATGTAAAGGTGTCGAAATCACGGGCCAGCTGTTCATCGAGGGTTTTTCCTTCTTCGACCGTGATATCTCCCACATCTATGACGATGTTATCCCATACGGCATCCAGATTCAATCCTCTCAATTCGATACCGATCTCGTTCGGATCTTTCCATGGACCTTCTATCAATCTTCCGTTGACTATCGCCAATCTGCATTGCTTCTCTGTCCGGAGAGCGAACAGCATCTTCTGATCTATCAGATCGTTCAGCAGAATGATATTCTTCGGATTGTATCTGTCTGCTTGAAGCTGAATATCGACAACGAAGATCCTCTTTATCGATTCGCCCTCCGCAATATTGATTGTTTTAGATGATATCTCGTTGACGATGAACATCTTGTGGATATCTGCATCGAATCTGTTCCTTTCACCGGCAGAGAGATTGAAGCGATCGTAAACCGCTTTTTTCGATATCTGCTGACGTACGTCCGTCGATCTCGGAAGGCCGAGCATCATATCACGACCATGAAGCATATCAATTCGAAATCATCCATGCCGCTGAGTTTC
>JBAYAO010000124.1:0-3029 GCA_041669745.1 Candidatus Methanomethylophilaceae archaeon
GTTCATCGGACAGACCTTCTACTCCCGTCACGTTTTCAGGCCAAAAGGTGTGGACGATGAACTGCTTGCGAGCATATACTCCAAGGAAGAGGAGGCGATGGAAAAGAATATCGCCGCCGATCCTGATAACAAGGAGGACATAGAACTGGCTCGTTCCGTGAAAAGGGCGGGCGGATGGATCTACTCTGACAACAACGATATAAAACTGTACACACTGGGACAGGATAAATTCGATGATTTTTACAGAGACCTCAGAAATGCGAGAAAATTCATCCATATCGAATACTACATCATAAGGAATGACGAACTCGGCAACGAATTGCTGCATATACTGA
The DNA here is from genome assembly GCA_041669745.1 of Candidatus Methanomethylophilaceae archaeon. Lineage (GTDB taxonomy): Archaea > Thermoplasmatota > Thermoplasmata > Methanomassiliicoccales > Methanomethylophilaceae > JBAZDV01. The sequence continues at coordinate 336 of JBAYAO010000124.1, forward strand.
CCGATAAGGTGAAAGAGGGTCTCGAGGTCAAGCTTCTCACAGACGCCTTCGGCAATGGAAAGGGACCGAAGAGAGCCATTAACGATTTCAGGAGGGCGGGCGGAGAATTCGCTTTGTTCCACAGTGTGGTCACATTGCTTTTCAGTCCGAAGAAAAACAATCGTAACCATAGAAAAATCGCAGTCATAGACGGGGAGATCGCATACTGCGGCGGATTCAACGTTGGAGATGAATATCTCGGAAAAGGACCCCTGGGATTCTGGAGAGACAGTGCTGTCCGCATATGCGGGGCGGGCATAATACCAATGGAGGTCAGATTCACTGCGGATTGGAGATACGCAGCAGACAAGGAGTTCGGAGTTACCGACGACCATTTCCCCGATTCTCTGCTGGAACACCACGGGAACGATAGAATGCAGTTGGTCTCCGGAGGACCGGATGTGAAGGAGAATCCCGTCAGGATGCAATATCTGCTTCTCATGCGTACCGCTAAAAAGACGCTTTACATCCATACGCCTTATCTCGTGCCGAATGATTCCCTGTCGGATGCTCTGAAGATGGCCGCTATGTCAGACGTTGACGTGAGGATAATAATGCCCGACAAACCAGACCATATGTTCGTATTCTGGAATAACATATCTGCGGCCAATGACCTTATGAAGAGCGGTGTGAAGGTCTATATGTACAATCGCGGTTTCGTCCATTCTAAGACCATTGTTGCAGACGGGAGATACTGTTCTGTGGGATCTGCGAACCTGGACGACCGTTCGATGGTACTGAACTTCGAAACCAACGCCATGATCTATTCCGAAAGAATAGGAATGGAAATGATCGATGCATTCATGCAGGATCTCGAATATTGCACGGAATATTCCCGTGAAGAATACGGGAGAAGGACTCTCAGGATGAAATTCAAAATAGGGATATCGAAGCTCTTCAGAGGACTGGCCTGATCATTTCCTTCTGTACGCACTGTCTCTGCCTATGTTCTGTCTGTAATGGACCTTCATAGATGATGGTACGTGCGGAAGATATCTGGAAAAAGTGGCAGTGCCCATTGCCAACTTCGCAAGAGAGGTTTTTTCCATTCCTATCACGGTATTTCTCCTTCTCTTTATATCATCGAGGAATCCATCCATATCTCCGGCATCCGACACGGATACGACATTGCCAACTTCTCTCATCATGTGCCCATCTGTACCGCCTGTATATCCCAACCCAAATTTCGATGCGGATGCCAAAGCGGCAAGATTGCTTGCTCTGGTCATCCCGCTGCATATCACCTCGTATGCGTCGATACGTTCCGTGACCGACGGAGCCAAATATCCTTTGTTTATACATTTCTGAACACCTTTGTTGAATAGGAGATAACCCATCGGATGTGCCGCTGATATCAGACAGTTCTCACCTTCCAACGAGTCCAGTATCCACTCCGTGTCTTTCTGTATGGCAAGCCACGGACTCTTTGAAAGATTTGGTTTTATGTTTTTCGTCCAGTATTCCCTGAGAGTCCCGAGATCGTAGAAATATACCAGGATGTGCGGACCGTCCCATGAACTGATCTCGATCCCTGGTATTATCATAATGCCAGGATCCGTCATATACGCCTCTTCGACACCCGCGATCAGATTGTGATCTGTGATCGCAAAACACACTTTCCTTTTTTTGGCCAGATCTATCGTCCTGCTCACACTGGTGTACGAATCCGAGTAATGTGTGTGAAAATGCATATCCGCACAAAGCAGCCCTTCTTCCGCCATTGCGTTCCAATCGGGCTTGCCAAACTGGACCCTTTGACATTTACCATGCTGATCTGACATATTACCTCATGCAGAGAGATCTCCAGATATCTTCCGAGGCATCCATCACCTTGTTGCAATCCAGTGTCAGTATCCTGCCGTCACGGACAACGACGTCCCCCTGACAGATGACGGTCTTCACGTTCAGACTGGATGCCGAATACACGATATTCGAGATTATGTTCTCTGACAGCAAAGGCCTCATATTCGGTGCCTTCCCATCCAATATTATCATGTCTGCCATTTTACCGGGTTCGATCGAACCCAGGGAATCCTCCATACCGATGGCTCTGGCACCGTTGATAGTGGCATAATCCAACAATTGTTGTGCAGGTGTGACGGTAGCATCCCATCTGCTTGATTTCTGTAACAGACCCAGTATCTTCATTTCCGAGAACATGTCCAGTGAATTGTTGGTATTGTTGCTGTCCGTTCCTATGGATACATTGACCCCGTAATTCATGAATTCGGGTATCGGTGCTATACCTCCTGTGGCAAGTTTCATATTCGACACCGGGCATGTGGAAACCGACAGTTTCGAGGCCGCCATCAATCTTATCTCATTCATGGTGAGCCACGCTGAGTGCGCAGCTATCCCGTTAGAGGTCAACGCACCGATGCTGTCCAACCACTCTACCGGTCTCATACCGGTCTTCTTCTTATGGTCATTGACCTCGCCGCGGGTCTCGGAAAGATGGAAATTCAACGGTATGTGCTTTTCTTCAGCGAATTCTTTCGCCCTGAGACAGGTCTCCTCGCCACATACGTATACGCCCTGCAATCCAACACCCGGAACTATCTTCCTGATCGCTTTGTGCTTCTCATAGAAGTTCTTGCAGTTATCCACTGGATCCCCCTTTTGGGTGGTGAACTGCTCATCGAGACAGCACCAGCA
>JBAYAO010000125.1:0-3023 GCA_041669745.1 Candidatus Methanomethylophilaceae archaeon
CATCCCGTCCCGTCCATCAGGATGATGTATCTCTTGCCGCGGTAGATCACGGGCATGGTCCTTTCGCTCATTGTCCATCCTCCAGACAGTACATCGCAGCACGGTCGAACTCCCCCTTCGTATACCTGCCGTCAGGGATTTGAATCCTCGCCCCGTCGGACCTTTCCGTAACATCTGGCACATCCTTTCCGCAAGGGTCGGAAAACGAGGTCTCGACCCTCTCGGTATCGTTGCGGTTCCCCCTATCTCTATCTATATATACGCGTACGCGACCCCCTGCTGATCCGTTTTCGTTTTCCATGCTGGCCGGCGATCCCGAAAACGAAACCTCGTTTTTCTCCGATGTCGGCCCGGATGCCGTGTTTTTCTGTTCACCGATCATCGCGAGAACCTTTGCGTCGGTCGCGTCATTCTTTCCGGAACCGGTCTCGGGATGCCTTTCCAGGTATGCCTTGTATCTGGACTGCCATGTGGTCTTGACCAGATACCTCTCGGTTTTCAGATCGATCTCCGAATCGGCTATCGCATCCCATCCGACGCTGTGTCTCCTCAGACGGATGATGCGTTCCATCTGCTCATCTGCCGCAGTGTGCTTCGTCTGTCCCGTTGTGCCGTCCATATGATCGAAGAACGACCTCATCGTCATCGGCAGCTTGTACGACGAGACGTCGGAACATGCATTGATGAACCCGCGGAAATCGAACTTCCTCGCAGGATCGTCGCTGATCGACGTCCTGAAGTCCGCACATGCTCCCGTGTCGTAGAAGTATCCGCCGATGGCGACATCCTCGGGCCTCATCGTCCACGGGGTCACCGGAACGAACATTGGATTCGTAGGTCTGTGAGCCGTGTTCAGCTTCACGGTGACCCACTGCTTCCAATTCGTTTCGGAGTGCCAGCGTCTGATGTACGTCATCGCCACGGCCTTGTCCTTGTACAGTCTCGCCGTGACGTATCCTGCCTTGTCGGGATGGTCGGGGAAGTTCCTCGCCCTCGGAGGAAGATTGGATATCGCCGGCGTGAGCGTCCACAGGCACATGTTGAATTTCCTCGTCATCCCGTACAGTCTGAGGAAGTTCTGATTCGTCTCCTCAGAGTTGGAATCCGCCAGAAGGTAGTTCTGCGCCTCGTCCAGCACCACCAGGAACAGGATGTCCCTGCCGTGTTTCTCATACAAGGATGACATGATGCGGAACATCTCCTCCATCGATGTGATGTGATACACGTCATCGGGCGTATCTTCGACGTAATCGTCCTCGGATTCGCCGTCCTTGCGCATGAATATCACATTCGTCAGAAGGAACGTCCTGGGCAGACGGTCGAACGGATACCTGCGGGACATCATCATCTGCGCGTATGCGATAGAGGTATGCGTCTTTCCGCCTCCGCGCTCGCCGTCGGATACGATGTTCCTGCCCGCTTTGAACAGATCTGCATAGAATCCGGAGTAGTCGAACTCGTCCGATGTCAGCTCGCCTCTCTCATTGGGCATCTCCGCACCTCCATTCAGAGAACACGTTCATCGACATGCCCTCGATATCTGTCACCGCGGTAGAATCCTCCTTGCTGGTACCTATCATCGAGAGATCGCGCATGATCTGCTCGAACGTCTTGAAGTAGAGGAAAAATGCCTCGCGCGATAACCTCTCCCTGTCGTCGGCGCCCAGCGGGAACTTGCCGCATGTATCGATATACAGGTGGTTCTGTTCGATGATCCCGTCGGGGATGCATGCGGAGAGCAACATCGCGAACGTGCGGATGTATCCTGTACGATAATCGCCTTCGGAATAGAATCCGATGAGATCGTCGAATGCGGAGTTGATCTTCCTCGCATTGTTCACGAACAGACTGGACTCAGTGACCATGCCTCAGCCTCCCGAACAATCTCCCGAGTGCCGGTCTCGGCCTGTCGCAGTACTCTTCGAGGAACTCCGCGATCTCGCCGTCATTGGATATTCCTCCGAACCCGTCATCCTCTTCGGATCCTGTGTTTTCCAACAAAGGTTCGGTTTCCTCCCCGTCATGTGCTGTCGAATCCGCGCACGTTGCTTCGGGTATCACATCCATGGTGCATATGATGAGATTGTCCAGGAATCCCGTATCGGACTCGAACACGTCGACATCGTCATCTTGGTCCTCGATCAACACATCGTCATCCGGACAGATATCGCCGAGATCGTCTGACGGATCTTCGGACATGTCCCCGTACTGCCCTTCCAGGATTTCTTCGGATATCTCCGGTTCCGGAACATCGATAAGTTCCACGCCGCGCTCCTGCGCCTGACGCATCCTCTCGTTCTCGCGTTCCTCCATCTCCCTCAGATATGCGAGATACTGTCTGTATTCGAACTCCTCTTCCGCTGTGCGCTTATCGGAATCGTGGTCGCGTATCCTGCGTATGGATTCGAAATCGAGCGGCGAATCGGCGTTCTCGATAGACATAGCCCTGAAGAGTTCGGTGTCGAGTCCCCTTTCGATCAAGCGTTTGCCGTAATCCTCGGTCGAACACATCATGCCGAACTGCTTCGTCTCCGCTTTCGTGAGCTCGATCTCGTCTATCGCCGAAAGGTCCTGAAGGATTATCTTCAGCCTGCGAACGGTCGTCATCTGCCCGATGGTCTCCGCATGGGGGATCTCTTGGGTGAGCCAGTACGGCCTGTGGACCAGTATGAATTCTGCCGTATCCAGGTCCAGCTGGTCGTATTCCCGCTTCGCTTCGCCGTTCAGAAAATCGATCATCAGGTCGGAGATGTACAGGGACGATTTCACGTCCATGTACCTCGGACCGTATTCAGCAATCTCTATCGTATTGTCGTCCGGTATGCGGTGCATCATGCTCTCGATCTCAGTCATCGTTCTCCTCCTCCGATCTCTTCATCTTCTCGATGTTCCTCCTCATCTCCTGATCCGTGCGTATGTCCCCGAGAAGGGCGCGGAACAGATGGCTGCCGGGCTTCAGGTCTGCCTGATGCGACAGGATCTTCGCACCCTGCTCGACACCCTGCGTCCTCAGCTTGATCTCG
>JBAYAO010000126.1:0-2993 GCA_041669745.1 Candidatus Methanomethylophilaceae archaeon
CAGGGGTTCGTCGCCTCTAGTTGATCAGTTGTCTGGCAAGGCATTGCTGAGCAGCCACGCGGTAGTGGATAAGAGCTGAATGCATCTAAGCTCGAAGCCATCTTGAAAAAGAGGCACCCATAGGACGCTCATAAATGATGAGTTTGATAGGAGCGGGATGTAAGTACCGAGGGTTCGCCCGAGGTATTCAGTCCGCGCTTACTAAAGTTCTTTAGACGTCGCTGGGGTGTGGTCTAGCAGTTAAACAGGTTGCGCATGAAAAATTCTCATCCTCCAAAAACGCCTTATTCATTTGTCATTTCCGTGCTAGGTGCGCGTTTCTGATGGATATATGCCTTTGTAACCGGCATGCCCAGAACTCTTTTTCAAATAACTTAAATACAACCGTACAGTAACAATCGTAATGACCGTGGTACAGTTGGAATCTGCATTGTTGTATGATGCAAATATGTATGTTGTCATAGGGTCTGAAAAAACGGCCCTGATAGACACCGGTACAGGTTTTCAGGCGGATGCATCTATAGCTTCCCTGAAGAAGGTCCTCGATGGAAGGCCGTTGGATTACGTTTTCATCACGCATCGTCATTACGATCACGTGGGAGGTCTGGGAAGGATCATCAAAGAATTCTCACCCGTCGTCTTTGCAGGGGAGGCGGATGCCGTTCCTTTGAGACAGGGGGATTCAGAGTCGACCATGGGTACCAAATTCGGCGGGAAGATCGAGCCGATGGATGTGACGGGCCTGAAGGACGGTGAAAAATTTCAGATGGGCGGGCACAATCTGATCGTCATAGATACTCCTGGGCATACCGCAGGCAGCATTTCGCTTTACGACGAGATCACCGGTGCGCTGTTTACCGGCGATACGGTATTCGTGGATGGAGTGGGAAGGACCGACACACCGACGGGATCGTCCGCACAGTTGATAGATTCACTTAAAAAATTGAGAAAGGTTGACTGCAAAGGGTTCTATCCAGGACATGGGCCGGCCCTTGAGAAAGATGGCAACGAACAGATCGAGAGGGGCTTACGCACAATGGGAGTGTGATCTAATGAGGATTTTAAAATGCAACGCAAAGGAGATAGACGACGGTACATTGAAGAATATACTGCATGCGGCGGACGATATCGGCAACGGTGACCTTGTGGTCTATCCGACCGAGACAGTGTACGGCATAGGTGCGGACATATTCAATCAGAAGGCTGTGAAAAAGCTCTATATGGCTAAGAAAAGACCCTTCGACATGCCGTTGTCCGTTGCAGTCGCTGACAAGGATTCGGTTGAGAACGTTGCAGTGCTCACACGACCGGTGGAGAAGCTCATCGATGCGTTCCTTCCGGGTCCGCTGACAATCATCACGAAGAAGAATCCGAACGTTCCGGACATAGTGACATCGATGTCGCACAAGGTGGGGATACGCATCCCCGATCATCCGGTTGCGTTGGAATTGGCTAAACAGTACGGCCCGATCGTTGCGACATCTGCGAATCTTCATTCGCAGCCGGATGCTATCAATGTGAATTCTGCGATAGACGCGTTCGGTGATACCGTACAAACATATCTTGACAGCGGACCATGCACCCTTGGGAAGCCGTCGACCATTGTGTGGATAATGGATGATAAGGTCGAATTGGTACGTCAGGGTGAGATCACCAAGGCGCAGATAGAAGATGTTCTAAATGTTTGATCAGACAGAATTGGAAAAGCTTCGTAAAGCGGGCAGAGTCTCGGCCGAAGCACGCGACCTGGGTATGTCCATGGTCGCTGAAGACGTCAAGCTGTTCGACGTCGCAGAAGAAGTGGAAGGATACATCAGAGCGCACGGATGCGGTCTGGCGTTTCCGTGCAATATAAGCATCAATGAAATCGCCGCGCACTATACACCGTCGGTCAATGATAAACTGAGATTCGAGATCGGCGATGTCGTAAAGGTGGATTGCGGTGCACAAGTAGATGGTTTCGTAGGTGACACGGCCGGTACGGTGGAGGTCGGCACGAAGAGATTCAAGGATCTCATCGCCAGTTCCAAGAAGGCACGTGACGTAGTGATGGAGTTCATAGGTGAAGGGTGTCCAGTGAACGAGATAGGCCGTGCCGTGAACATGAGCATAACCGGTGACGGTTTCAAACCGATTACGAATCTCACCGGGCATGAGATCAAACCGTACAATCTGCATGCAGGGCTGTCCATTCCGAACTATGACGACGGAAACGAGGCAAGATTGAAATCAGGCATGATAATCGCATGTGAACCGTTTGCCACCAATGGCGCAGGGGCTATCAAATGCGATCGTCCAGGAAACATATGCCGTATATTGAGGGAGAGACCTCTTGCGGATCCGGCGCTTAAGGAATTCTTCGATTACATAAAGGGGGAGTTTTCGACGTTTCCGTTCTGTGCAAGGAGCTGTGATTATCCCAAGGCCGAGATCAGGGTAAAGGAACTAATCCGACACGGATTGGTCTCTAGTTACGCGATACTCAAGGAAGTGAAAGGCGGTTGCGTTACACAGGCCGAACACACGGTATATATCGGCGGTAAGAAGGGCGAAATAATGACATCGCCGTGATTGGGTATTTTCAGCCGGTCACATGTGGACCGGCATCAAGTCCGTTGAAGGATCGGGTCCATATCCGGATCACATCGGAAGTCGTGTTGGCCGTGGGTATTTATGATCCGTCAGCGCCATCTCCGCCATTGATCTAGACCGCGAAATAATTCTTGTGTGAACTTCACGGTCTCTTCTTTCGCGTATCTGAATGACCCAACGGTTATGAATTTACGTCGGGTTTCCTGATACTTCGATCCATCATTCTATCGATGAGGCAGCGATACGTGTCTTCGATCGATCGTTATATGTACGATTCCAGGAAAAAGCATCAATAAGTTTTATTATCCCCCTGTGTTTACGGAAGACAACAAGCCGAAGTAGCCAAGCCTGGTTAAAGGCGACAGACTCAAGATCTGTTCTTGTAGAAGTTCACCGGTTCG
>JBAYAO010000127.1:0-2981 GCA_041669745.1 Candidatus Methanomethylophilaceae archaeon
CTCAGAGCTTCGTCCCCCGACTGTACGGCGGACATCAGCTTCTCCTCGCTGATGCCGTGGTCGGCGGCCACGATATAGGTTGCACGGGATATCAGAGCGTCATCGTAGGGCCCCTCCCTCTCGTACCGGTCCTGGATGAAGCCCAGGATCTCGTCCGCAGTGTAGTAGTCGTCCTCGTCGAACACCCACTCGAACGAATACACCGGGCCCTTCTTCACGTTCCTGTTCAGGAGTTTTCCGAACATTCAGGCACCTCCGATGCGCGATCTTATCCTGCCCACGAGACCTCTGCGTCCGTCCCGGACGTCGAAATCATCTCCGATTACCTCCACCATATCCTCCAGGACGGTTTTGTCGCCCCTGCGTATCGCGTCGAGTATGTACGCCTGGCCTTCATAGTATTCCTGTCCTACGGGGGCGTTCCTGTCGTTGGCGTAGACGTAATCGATGTATTCCCTCGCGAGTTCGACGTCCTTCGGATCGGACACGAGTTGAGGGTCGCTCCTGCGTATCCTGTTCAGCCCCCTGTCGAAATCCTTCGGAGGTTCGCGGCATACGACGTTCTCGGTACCGCAGCGTTTGCAGACGTACATGTCGCAGAGACCGCTGCGCGACACCGGATCGTAGAGATATGCCCCGCACTCCGAACACACGTACAGCGAGAACGGAATGTGGTAGCCGTTGCATTCGATGTCGTAATCGCAATCCTCCCGTGTGAACGAGAACTTCATTCCGCATTCGTTGCATACGACCGATTCCACGTCGGTTTCGTCGTCATACGAGCGGGAACGGCAGTCGAAGGAACCGCACCTCGGACACTCGGCGGAGACTCTGCGCTTCGAAGGTCTGCGGTTCCTGTTTCCCGGGATCATCTTCTGAACCTCCCCAGGAGACGCTTCCTGTTGTACGTCCTCTCGAAATCCGTGTCCATTATGCGTGCCTTCTGGCCCACGGTCATCTTCTTCACCCAAGGGGTCTCGCGTATCGCATACGCGGGATAACCGGTGCGTTTCGCCATCTTCTCGGAGAAATCGAATCCGTTGTAGTCCTTCCCGTCGATGACGAATATCCTGTCGGAGAACGGACGTTTCTTCTCCTCGGATCTGCGAACGACGTCCTTGCGCCATTCCTCGGAGTATTTGTTCATCGGTTCCGTCAGCATGTCGAGATACGACAGCGGTATGTCGTAGTAGCACGGCCCCACGGTCTCGTCCATGGACTTGAAGAAGAACTCGCCCCCGTCCATGCCCGTCGGGGAGACAACGGCGAGACGCGTGACCTTGCCCGTCCCTTTGTCCAGTATCTCGGTCACTGCGTAGTAGACGGACCCTTTTATGGTGTCTTTGAGAACTTTCCCAGAGCTTTCCGGAGAATCCCATTCGGACAGGTTCTCGCGGAGTATCGCCTTCTTGTCGGAAGTGTCCAGTTTCCTTCCGACGTAGATGCCCGTGGTCCCCATCAGGCATGCCTCCCGTTCTTCGAGTACGGGCATGAGTTGCAATGGCCGTACTGTTCTGACGAACACATCGAGCAGGGTTTGATCGTACTCCCGCAATTGGGGCACTTCGATCTGCCGTAGGCGTGTATCTCCACCTCGGAGTCGCATTCCGGACATAACTCGACAGTCATGAGATCGGGATGTCTGGTGCGAAGCAGCTGTATGTCCGAACCTGCATTGACTGGCGGACCGTACTCTATAGGTCTGGCATTCCTGCTCATCTCGTATTCGCTGTTGATTACATGATCGCAGTTCTCGTCCGGTCCCATGTAGTCGGCGACGAAACGGCATCCGCATGCGCAATGGTACGCTTCGTAGTAGTCGCCGTCCTCGGTCCCGTTGGTCTTCATCCACGTGGCGTCCTGTTCAGTCCCGCAGACGGGACAAAATACGCCCGTATGATACTCGGCGTTGCGGTTCCTGATGCGCTTTCCGAAGAGCCTCATCCTTTCAGCCTCCCCATCAGCGATCTCTTCACGCTCTTCGCTTCAGATTTGGAGGAACACAGCGACTGCGTCCTGCCGTTCATGGAGACCGCCCATTTGTATTCGGGATCCCCGGAACGGGATACCTTGACGTCTTCGGGCTTCGCATTGTCGCTGCGGTAGTACTCGCGCGGGACCCCGAGCTTTTCCAGCTTCGGACGTATCTCCTTCGGCGTGAGGTCCGGGACCCATACGAAATGCGGGTCGGAGTCCATGGACCTGCAGACGGTCTGCGGATCGTCGTATTTCCCCTCGACCATTGCCCTGACTTCGTCGGGATTGGTGATCTGGTTGACGGTCATGTTCCTGTACTTCGTCTCGAACCAGGCTATGCCGTTCTTCCGGATCTGCTTGGTTAGGTTCTTTTCCTGGTCGCCGTACTCTCCGACGTAGTCCCTGTACTCGTCGCCCCAGTCCTTTTCGAGACGATCCAGCGTGGTAAGGTTCTTCTCCACGTATCCGTCCTCGTGCTCCGTCTCGACCAGCACGACGCGTTTGTTCTTTGAGATCTCTTTGTGATCGTTATGCATGTCATCACCCTGTGATTTTTCGTTGAGCAGTGCCATTACGGCGATGGGAAGCGACAGCGTGGATGCGATGGAACCTATCGCGGAGATGCGGTTCCTCCTCTGCGCCGGCGTAAGCTTCTTCCTGTCGCGCAACGGCTTCATCTGCGCCTCCGGCAGAAACTGAGGATCCTGCTGCGGTCCTTCGGATTCTCGTAGTTGACGAGAAGATTGTAACGGGAACTGTCCATGTTCTCTGGGTAGTATGCCCTCCCGCCCTCGGCGAGGACCCATCCGCGTTGGGAGAAGATGCTGTCGCGTTCGTTCTCCGTTTTGATACGGTATCTGTCGAAGACGGCGTGGTCCCAGTCGTCGGTCAGGACCTCCCCCTTCCAGGGAAGGAACCTGCATCCGCAGTCGCTGCACTGAACCACGGTGTCCGCCGACCGGCCGCTTATCCTGGACCAGTTGTAGCTCATGCAGTTGGGGCAG
>JBAYAO010000128.1:0-2980 GCA_041669745.1 Candidatus Methanomethylophilaceae archaeon
AACTACTGTCCGATCTCGTACCTGTAGCTGACGCTTGAGTTGTATTGGGAATATCCCTCATCGTCTGAAACAGCCGGTATGTCCATTACATCATACCCTGCCGTCGGGGCCTTTGTACACGTCTCTGCCCGGACCTCCGTCACAGAAATGGAATCGCGTATCGTCGATTGATCCATGGTGCTGGTGCTTGTGTAGTAGAACAGCAGCATCAGATCGTGATCCGAACCGCTGGTGATGTCGCATGACGCTTCGCCCACAAAGGACGTGCCGTTATCGTCCAGAGGGCTAACATAGAAGCTCTCTAGGAAGAAATCGGTCTCGAGGTCTGTGCTGTTAAGCGTACCCACTCTGAATCTGTTCGAAGCATCGCACGAAATGTGGTATGTTGTGTTCGGTTCTATGACGATCTGGGCCATCACATTGGTGGTCTGAGTCGAATTGATCCCGCCGAGCTGGCCCGTGAGACGGATGTAACCGTTCACATCCTGGACGGCGGGATCGAAGATGTTGTCGTCAGCCGTTTCGGCATCGGAAACCGCGGATGCCGATGTGATGACGGCAATGACGGCGAACACCGCGATCAGAGGTATCATGCGCTTTACGTTCACACGATCACCCCTGAATGATGAATCCTGCCGACGGGCTGTTCACGAATGCCAACTCGGGAACCACTGTCAGAGTGAACGAATCCGATGCCGACGAGTAGTTGGTCTTGGAAACGGTCAGAGTGATGTTGTATGATCCTGCGGTCGTTGGAATTATCGTTACCGTGCTTCCGCTGATGGATACACAGGATGACGATATTCCAGATACGGCGACGGTTACGCCGCTGACATTCGACAATACCGTGTGGGTGTAGCTGTTGTTGACGATCACGGACGAGTCGGGAGCGGAATTGGTCAGAGTGACCACGTTTAGCTGCCATACCGCGTAGAGCGTCTTCGACGAGTTGGCCCCGACAGATATCGTGCTTCCAGAGGAATACGACGCACTCGTCGCCGTACTGGATGTGGACCAGCCCAGGAACGTGTGTCCACTGTACGTGGGCGTCGTGGACGGTATCGTGAACGAATACGACGACGATGTGTTGGTGGAGGACTGCGTGGACGGTGCTCCGGACCCGCCGTTGGCATTGAAGTACAGCGTGTGGCTGTACGTGATCTGCGACCAGACCGCATACAGTGTCTTCGAGGATCCGTAGGACACGGAGATCGAGGACCCGCTGTAGTACGACGGAGAGGATGCACTGCTGGATGTCGACCATCCGAGGAAGTTGTATCCGCTGAGCGTGGGTGTCGTCGAAGGAATCGTGAATGTCTTGGATCCGGAAGCCGACGTGGCGTAGATCGATGCGCTCTGCGTCGACGGTGCACCGGATCCGCCGTTCGCACTGAAGTACAGATACGCATAATAGTACGACGAGGGCGGAGAATAGGTCCACTGTCCGTACAGTGTGACGTCTCCGCTGACGGTGTACGAGGAACCGGTCGTTCCCACATATGATCCTCCGGACGATGCGGTGTACCACCCGTTGAATGTGTAGTTGCTTCTCGTTCCGGGAGACGGGAGTGTTATGCTACTTCCGCTCTCGGCCGTCTGCGACGACGGGGAAACGGATCCCCCGCCGCTGCTGAACGATACAGTGTAACTTGGTGCCGTGACGGTTATCGTGTAGTTCACCGTACAGTATTCGTATGATGTGGACCCGCTGTACCTGAAGCTTACAGAGAACGAATACGTCCCCGATGTGGACGGAGCGGTACCGTCGATCTTGGCATATCCGTTCGTTCCAGAGGGCGTGACCCACGAAGGAACGTCTGACGAGCCTGTTATGGTCGTAGAACCCGATGAACGGTAGGGCATGGCGAAAGACTCGCTGAATGTCTGTCCCGCGGAGTAGGTGTAGCTCTTGGAACTGCTGTATGCGTCCGAGCTGTCGGAGACGATGGATGCCGCCGCGAATGTGCACATAAGCAGCATCGCGACGGCAAAGATCGAAGTGGTTTTCGTATTCATCAGATCACTCCGATGAACATCAGGATACCGACTGTGAGTGATGCGAGACCGAGGAGGATTATCCAGGGATTGAACACACCGGCAAGACAGAACAGGCAGATGATGACACCGGCGACGATCAGGATTATGGCGAGCCAGTCGATGTTTCCTTCGGATCCGTTGTCGTCTCCGTCACCGCTGCCCTCACCTCCTCCGACGGCGGTCCATTTGGCGTACAGCGAGATATTGCCCGCAACGGCAGATGTCCAATCGAATGCCGTCGTGAGATCGGAATCCGTGTACCATCCGTCGAATGTGTATCCGTCCCTTACGGGATCCGTGGGCTTCGCGGCCGTCTGTGCGTTATAGTTCGCATCCTTCGGAACCTCGATCTCCTCGATGCTGTTGCCTCCGTTCGTGACGAATGTCACAACGGGGTGGCCCATGATCTCGATGATCTTGGTGATGGTATCTGTGGAGCCCCCGTCATAGTCGTTGTAGACCGTCTGGGAGGTCGTATACGTGCCTTTGGCATCGTAGGTATGCTTGGGCATCCATACGTTGCCGCCGTGCTCTGCAAGGAGGGCGGAATAGCCGGTAGCGTTGGCAGACGTGTATCCCGTCCAACCGTTAGCTGTCCAAACGGATTCGAGTTCGGTATATCTGGAATCGAGTACGGTTCCGTCGCCGAAATCCCATGCGACGTATTGGGCATCCTGTGCGGTCGATACGAATGTGGGTGAGTAGGTGTAGTATTGTGTTGCAGCAGACTCAGCATCGGATTCCGGGATCAACAGTGTTGCCGATACGCTAACCGCGAGAACGGCAACCAGAACGGTCATGATAGTATTGGTTTTCATGACATCATCCCTGTATGATATAACCCGCACTGGGGCTGTTGCTGTAGATCAACTGTGGTGTGACGATGACGCTGAACGTCTTCACGTCGGACTCCTGGCCGGTGATGTCGCTGACGGCCTTCACG
>JBAYAO010000129.1:0-2925 GCA_041669745.1 Candidatus Methanomethylophilaceae archaeon
ACAAACAAGGAGGAACAAGAATGGCAACAAAAACTAAACAAAAAACAATTTCGACAGCAGACAAAAAGCCGGCCAAGGCCGTTAAAAAACAAAGGAGGTAAAAAGATGAGGAGTAAAAACAGCATAGAGTACATGATCGAAACGAAGACTGGAAGATTCGATACGGCGCAAACGCCTATCGGTGCCAAAAGAAAGGCCAATGAGATCATGCGCGACGAGAGGAAACCAGTGTACGTATCATGGTACAGAAAAAGCGACGGATGCACCGGAGGATTGGATCAGAACGGAAACCATACGGTCAGCTCTCGTGCTTGGAATCCAGCCAGTGTTCCGTTGAAACCGAGTTCAAGGGGAACCCCAAAAAAAACTGTGAGAACAAAGAGGAAATGAAGGAGGTAGAAAAATGCCAGCAATAACGAAATCGCCAAATATGAGCAAGATGAAGGTCAAAACAACGGTCAGTGGGCTGAAAAATACAAATGCGATCAAAATAGCAATCGACAATCTCGACAAAACGCCGACATCACAGAACCGTAAACGGGGGGACTCTGCAACTAAATGGTACACTGAGGCCGTGCAGAAATCCGGAAAGCAGAAAACAGTACAGATTAAACCTGGAATGGCGATCTCTTACCAACATTCCGACAATCTAGGTACAAAAAAATATCCGGATGTACGCAAGAGAGCATATGAGGGCAAGGTCACGTCTGTAGGTGAATCGAGAATACGCACCACCTATGGCCACATGATACTTCCGGGACAGATCATCGCTGTGATGGATGGTGGAAAGGTCGCAAAGGCTGCAAAGCCGAAAAAATGAGAGTTTCATTAAATATGACGGCTTTTTAAACATTTTATCCTTTTTTCTGCATTCATATTCAAGTGTCTGTGTGAATTAAATCTTTACGTTTGCGCAAACGTAAACTATATATATGCACAACCAAATGCATTTGTGTCAAAGTTACAATAGTGATTTTGGTTCAAAGGTGATAAAATGGATAGAGAGTACACAGGCAAAAAATGGAAGTTCGAAAATTGCGAAGTGTATCAGTTTGTCTTTGATCACGATCTCATGGGATACGAGATATGCAAGCCGAACGGAACAATTGACACCGTTGTCAATGAGTACGAAGATCTGGAACGCGAGTTGGATACTGGAAACGGTCCGATAGACGACGGCTGGACTAATAGCAGCGGAGAGACGATATCAGATAGATCATATGACACTTATGACGTGTATGTGGCATCCAATGACAGGATCTACCAGCTCGTCCTACCCCAGACAGAGGGAGAAATATGGGACGGAATCAGTCTCTATGACAAAATCTGGAAAACTGATCTCTATAACAGAATCGAGACGGACATGATTATTGGCGTGAATTGTTCCGGATATTCCAATGCGATCAAGATCGAATGCGGAGAGACGATTGAATAAATTCCTTACTAATTTCGAGGTGAATAAATGTTCAAGGTAATCAACGGAAAAAGATACAGCACGGAAACATCCAGGAAGGTGGCCGAATACGATAACGGAAGGCCCGTCAACGATTTCAACCACTATGAAGAAACGCTTTTTTGTAAGAAGACGGGAGAATATTTCCTATACGGCGAAGGTGGACCGGCCAGCAAATACGCCAGGGAAACCGGTCAGAACTCATGGTCCGGCGGAGAGGCGATCATACCCCTGTCTCTGGACAACGCCAAAGAATGGGCAGAGAATGCAATGGACGGCGACGACTACGAAAAAGAGTTCGGCGAGATCGACGAATCGGAGGACAAATGCTCGGTGAATATCAGACTTACGCCAGGTATCAGAGACGAGGCCAAACAGATGGCTCTGGTGAAGAACGTGACCCTAAGCCAACTGATCGAGGATCTCATTGTCTCGGCTAGATCGATGTCAGGCAGGGAAGAGTAAAATGACAGATCGCGAGAAAGTCACTGATTATATGGCCAAAAAGACCTGGTGCGAATTGTACGACGCGCTGTTCTACGATCCCGTATCTAAAGACGAGAAAAACGAGATCAGAGATATGACACCCGAAGACCTAGCATTGATGAAAAAATTCATCGCCGGAAACTTCATCCCCGAACTGGAAGAACATATCAAGCCGCACATAGAGGAGTGGACCCCGACGGAGATCCTACATTCGATTAAAGATGAACTCGGTCTACCCTACTTCTGATCCAAACTTTTTATTTTTTATTCAACGTTGATCGTCGATACTTTTTCGCCGATATCACCGAGATCTCCGCAGGATCCTGCTTCATGAACGCCTTGTTTGTTCGACGTTCACCGTATCGGGGATTATTTAGAATTACTTTATTTCTTTAAAATTTAACCAAGACTTTGTAATCACGGCCAATAACAGCTGAAATGTGCCTGCACAAAATTATGTTCTTCCTGTGGATTGTTCTGGCTGACCTTCTTTGATTGATTGTTCGTCCCCCGATTGCGATTCTTCCATCAAACGCAGAGCTGCCATGATGTATTCCCCACGCGACCTATATCTCCCAGTAGCGACAATTGCATCAATTTTCTCGATCATGGATATCGGCATTCTGATTCCGACCACCGGGTTCTGATTTTTTGGCACAACATAACATCTGTTTACAAGGGTTAAATTGATTTGGTTAACATTTGTTTCCAAACGTTAACTTTATTTACTTTGTTGTTGTTTCGTTAACATATGAAAACAAATACCACGACGATCGGTGTTCGTGTTTCGGATTCAGAATTAGTTGTAATTCAGGACGAAATCAGCAAAGGAAAAGCAATCAATGCCTCGGATTTTTTACGACAAGCCGTGCGTGAAAAAATTGCAAAAGTGAAGGCATGATCATGTTCTCCTTCCTCAAGCTGCACCCGGTATCCGTCCCATCCCAAAGATCGGATACCGTCACAACGCAGGCACACCCCGAATA
>JBAYAO010000130.1:0-2921 GCA_041669745.1 Candidatus Methanomethylophilaceae archaeon
CATCACAGGGCACTCACTGAATGGGCCCTTTCCAATCTTCCTGACGTTTGCTACTCGAACATTCTTGATATCGGATGCGGCGGCGGTATGCTTATCTCCCTTCTCGCTGAACGTTTTCCGAATGCTTCGATCCACGGAATAGACATCTCGGATGAATCCGTAAGGCTGACAAAGGAGACAAATAACGATCTCGTGAAGAAAGGAAAATGCACCGTGACCAAGAATTCTGTGTCCGATCTTCCCTTCGAAAATGACTCTTTCGACCTCGTAACGGCATTTGAGACATATTTCTTCTGGCCCGACATATTTGCGGATATAAAAGAGGCTACAAGAGTTGTATCTCCAGGAGGATATGTCCTCATAGTATCAGAAGCATATCCGCATCCGGATTTTGATGAACAAAACGCCAAGTATACAAAATTATACGGTCTCAAACTTCTGAAGAATGAAGAATTGAAGGAACTTATCGGAAAATGCGGTTTTAATGTCAAGGTAATCGAAATAGAGGAAAGGAACTGGGTCGCCTTCATCGGTAAACGCGTCTGATATCACTTTTTCTTTGATGACCTGACCTCATCTATGTTTGCGTGCAGTCTCATTCCGAGAAGACCTATGACGATAGCCGAAACGCCTAAACACATCATTAGAGCGCCCATGAGTCCATGACCTGCTTCCAACACGACAGGACCCGATATGAGAACCATGACCCCGATGAGGAGCATGACCGCCATGTGATTCTTGTCATACCACATGCGCGGACGATGGGCATCCTCGTATTTAGAATAAGGGAAAATGTTTGGTAGGAGTGCTTATGCGATCTTTTTTCCCGCATTAGGTCCTGCACTCTCATCGAACACTGCCGTTGCGTCGAATGTCCAAAGTGCATTAGCGTGAAGATGCATCGGTTCCATCTTGTCATTAAGCGCTGTAAGCGCAGGACCGTCGATCATACGCTCGCCGACAGTGGCTACGACCTCGAACGCCTCTTTCCCGGATGTCACAAGTATTGCAACACGCTTGTTCTCAGACATATTCTTCGCTGAGACTCTCATCATTACCTCGCCCACTGCGACGGTGCTCTCGTCAAACATGAAGAAACTTCCGCACACGATCGCGTGCGGCTGACCTGCCGCGTCTGCCGTCACAAGAATCTTGACAGACTCTGGACGATTCATCAAATCCACTACTTTTGCTGGAATTGCTACCATATTTTCACCTGGGCATGAATCGCATTGTCTGCTATTTAAGATTCGTAGTAACAACGCGGTGACTGACCAAAGGTACCATCCAGCCGAATCCTACAATCCTGAAAATCAAATCTTCTTCGGCTTACGAACGTTGTATATCAGAAGAGCGACGAGATAAACAGCGCCGGCGATGACCAAGTAAATGAAGTCCTGTGGGTCGAATACCATGTTATCCCACCTCCAAACCACTAGATGCTATTTATTGATTTCTGATTGGACCTGCCGGAACCAGACCGTCTAATCCTTGCATTTGGTAAGATGCTGAACCACCATCGTCACTTTTCCGTTACGATAAAGCGGAAGGGATCTGCACATGTACATCTCCCCCGTCCTCGGGATGATACGTACTACGCTCTCGCCGACATCGCCATGCATCGTGGAGACGTTGCAATCCCTGCAAACAGTGTTTTTTCCGAATAAAGTATAACACCTCTTACCGAGTACATCTTCCAACTGGACCCCAAATTCTTTCAAACCAGCTCTGTTCATCCATACTAGTGTGTATTCGGAATCGTGGATGAGTATGATGTCGTCTATCTCATCAAGCACCATGTTAAGAAGCGTCTCTGTGTAATCGTCCTTGTCCAACATAATCACCCTGCGATACGAATCGTCATATCACTATTAAATCCAACGTTCGAACAACGTACCTATTAACTTCGGAAAGACAACTTGTTACGAATACAATATTACGAATATCGTAATATTACCGCAATTATTATTTGAATACCTCTACGTTGTGTATATATTTTCGAAACAAAGGACAAACAACATTTTATAGAGCAAAGATATAACCCGCGTTGCATGATCTATGATCTCATAATTGTCGGTGCTGGTCCTGCTGGATTGACCGCGGGCATCTATGCCAGGTCGAAGATGATGAATACATTGATTCTCGATGCTGCCAAGGTGGGCGGACAGCTGACAAGCCTTTACCCAGAGAAGGGCATCCATAATTTCCCTGGATTCGAAAGGATACAGGCAAGAAAACTTGCTGACAAACTATACACGCAGGCGGAGTCGCTTGAGTGTGAGATAAAGGAAGATGAAAGGGTAATCGAGATAAAAAACGGTAAAGAAGAGATCATAGTGATCACAACCAAGGACGAGTATCATACGATGTCGGTTGTTATCGCGATAGGCATGGGTCTCTTCAAACCCAAGAAAATGGGATGCGAGGGAGAGGATAAATTTGAAGGAAAGGGCCTCACCTATATTCTGCCTGTCAAAGAAGATCTTGTCGGCAGAACGGTGACCATGTTCGGAGGCGGAAACAGCGCCATAGAGATGGCTTTGATTTCCGGTACCGTTACGAAGACGACCCTTGTTCACAGAAGAGCTGACTTTAGAGCGGATGAGAGCAACGTCTGTGAGCTTCTTGACAGCCGCGTAAAGACCATAATGGGTGCTGAGCTGAAATCTGTGAACGGTGACGAATACGTTGAATCGGTCACACTTAAGACCAAGGATAGGACGTTCGACATGGAAACAGACCTTGTGGTCATCAATATCGGAATATCCTCCGATCTGGAAGACCTGAACGTCTGGAATCTGGATCTGACCGATAACGGTTTGATAAAGGTAGATTTTGACATGAGCACATCGAGACATGGTATTTTTGCGTGCGGCGATATCGTGGATTATCCTGGAAAGTACAAACAGATCATCACAGGG
>JBAYAO010000131.1:0-2916 GCA_041669745.1 Candidatus Methanomethylophilaceae archaeon
TCACCGTCTTGATGGCTAAAGAGTTCAAACTTTCCTCTTCCCTTAGCGTTTTCGGTAACGAAGATATCGCGTACGACTTTCTTTCCAGGATCTGGGGGAAGAAGGGCGTTTTCACCTGTACCATCGGCAATACCATGACCTCCACTATCCCAGGGGTCTCAGAGGCCGGCGATACTCCCGAACTCACTTTGTTCACACCTGCCGCCGATGCGGAAATGCTTGTGAACGGCAGGACCACCTGTATGAAAGGAATACCGATAAATCCCGGAGGTATACCGACACCGGCAACCCTCACAATGGCTGCTTTGGAACTCTCGGACATGCCCCTGCACATAATCAACGGCGGATGCAGGATCAATCCCTACATACCCTATTACGAGGTCGGCGGACGATGCGGTGAAGCCATAACCTCCGGTAAGTCGGTACACAATGTGAAGGAATGTTTCGAGAGAGGGAAGGTCCTGGGTGGGATGCTGGCAAAGGGGCACGACTTCCTCGTGGCAAGCGAGAGCTGCGCAGGCGGTACAACCACCGCATTGGCGGTGATGATGGCGATGGGCGTTGTAACCGAGAATCTCGTAAGCAGCAGCTCACCCAGAAACCCCAGGGAACTGAAAACACGTATCGTCAACGAATCATTGAACGCAGCGAATATAAAGATCGGGGATCTGAGAGATGATCCGCTCAAGGCGATAGAATGCGTAGGCGATCCCATGATGCCTGTGAACGTCGGCCTCATCATCGGTGCGGCAAAACATGTTCCCGTGATCATCGGCGGAGGGACCCAAATGGCCGCAGTTATCGCTGCCGTCATTCAAATCGATCCATCCGTGATAGGTAACATAGTACAGGGTACGACCAGATGGCTTGTCAAGGACCCTAATTCCGACATATGCAGGATGATCGGCGGTATATCTGAGAGTGTGCCGATCGTCTACATAAACATGGACTACTCGAAAAGTCCGTACGAAGGCCTTCAGGCATATGAGTGGGGTTTCTGCAAGGAAGGCGTCGGATGCGGCGGCGCAAGCATCTCCGCCGTGATAAGCAGCTCCGGGAAGATAGACTGCGACATCATACTGGATAAGGTCCATGAAGTGTACAAGAGGATCCTCAATATTTGAAATCGATATTCAGATATGATCCGCGAAGAACTGTCTGGTCATTTCCAATTCGTAATTCGTGTTGACGTTGATCGCCAGGTCCACCCAGTCGGTCTTGAAATAACTCTCATCCAGATATTGTCCCGACAGCGTCTTTTCCCTGTCCATGATGCACAGACCCGATATCACCCACTCCTTACCGTCGATCTCTGTCAGATAGGATGGTACGATGCCCGTGTTTATCACCGTGTCTCTGTCGACGACAGCGATGGCGGAATCCGTTCTGATCCCATTGAAAAAATCGATGAAGGCATCGATCGTATATGTCCTGAGCAAAGGGAGATCGGAAGGCGACGATATGACATATTTGCCGCCCATCGTACTCAATGCCGCATGAAGGTCCTCGACATACCCCTCTCCCGATGTTCTGATCGTCTCCACACCCCAATCCTTCAGACAACGCTCCGTGTCGGGCGTGTTCGAGCTTACGGAGACCAATATCCTGTCTATGTTATCAGACCCTGACAGGGCCTCGACCACCCTCATCACCGTCTGTTTCACTCCGATGACCTGCAATGGCTTCTCAAAACCGCATCTGCCCATGCGCGTACCTTTTCCGCCCGCCATCACCAGAGCTTCCATCCATTCACCCCATTACAGTCGCGGTCATGATAATCACGAAGAATAACAGAACAGCACGGGAGATCTCGTTCGTTGCACCCAATACGTCTCCGTTGACCATTCCGAAATTCTTCTCTGCGACCTTTGCCATCACATATCCACACAGGACTGAAAGTAAGATCGACACCATCGCAACAGACCACATTGTCAGCGTCGCATAGCGTCCGAACAGTGTGTTCATAACCATGCTCATACATCCGCATAGAACAGCTACCAGCACCGCAGACAGGACGGACGACCTCACCAATGAGGACATTCCCGTGCTCCTAACAGAATTGCCTGCCATCCCGTTGCCCGCTGTACCGAATGCAGCTGCGGAAACCTGCGCATTCCTGGCCAATATCTCCGCCGCGAGTCCGAAGAAGATGAAATCGTATACGCCAATGGTCTGATACTCCGTCCACGTGAGCAATACCACCAGAAGACCGGTCGCCATACCTCCCGCACCTATCAGCGTGTCCTTCAACGCACGGATGTGATCTTCCCTTCCGCCCGCAACCGTCAGACCGTCACCCACATCGATCGTACCGTCCAGATGCAGAAAACGATTCAACACCTGAATCGCAAGAAGTGCCAGTACGGCACCTACGGACAGAGAGACATAATATCCGAAAACGGAATAGACCGATACCGCCACCAATCCGAAGAATACGCCGACTATGGGAATCAGCCAGAAATTCCTGTCCATGTCGTCGATATTCCTTTGAGAGATGTCTATCGGCATCATTGTGAAGAATGAGAACATTCCCCTGAGTGCGGAAAAGATGCCACCACGGCTTTTTCCGACAACGGGACCTTCGGACGACCTTTCCGGTCCTTGTGCCATTGCATCGGTATCCTCGATCATGAATACATCTCCTTCAGTGCTGACCGCTCCTCGTCTGATAACCTTTCCGGAAAATCCCCTCTTTTTATCAGCGCCCTTCTGACCGCCGACCTGACAGACCTCGCCATGGATATGCCCAACGGCAGTCCTGTACCGGCATATTGCTCACGATCCTCCCCCGATGGCGATACCACGGCGATAGCATCGGATGTCGTTCCCGTCTCCGTATAACCGAGATCCCGCAATGCTGCCGTTTTGGCTTCGGTCATCGCTATGATCGCATTGACCTTCGCAGCATCCGTCAGA
>JBAYAO010000132.1:0-2874 GCA_041669745.1 Candidatus Methanomethylophilaceae archaeon
ACAGAAATGCCTGACCGATCGGGTGCATTTCTGAAAGCCAGCGAGATAATATCTGGAAACAACGGAAATATTGTTCGTCTCAGTTACAACAAAGCTGTCGATGTACATACCATTTTCATTGAGGTGGAAGCTGAAAACGAAGACCTTCTGAGAATTTCTACAGAACTCAATGCGATCGGCTATCTCTCATGCAACGAAAAAAACGATCGGGTCATCATGATTTCTCTGATGTTGGACAACATACCCGGTTCGGTACTTCCGGTATTGAAGATACTGAACGACCACGGCATCAATATCTCCTATATGAATCTGCAGGAGAACGGTACGCCGTATCTACACCTCAGAATGGGACTGCTCATAGAGAACACTGTGATCATGAAGTCACTGCTTGACGAAATATCAAAGACATGTCATATGAAGATACTCGAATATGACATGACGGAAAAACTACTTGACAATACCATTTTCTACATTGAATTCGCGAACGAAATGCGCAACCTGCTTTCTTTGACGCAGAAACAAACGAACGACTTCATAATCGATTCCAATCGGATAATGCAACTGCTTGACGAAAAGAATGAATCGCCTCTCAAAACTTTCGAATATATTCGCAAGTTCGCCAAGTTCGTCACCGAACATAAAGGAAATAATTTTCATCCCCGCATAAACAGCAGATTTATATCGGAACAGGTCACACTCCATATGATAGAACCTCCCTGCGGCAGCAACATATACATTTTAGATGACTCTGAGGCGCTTCTCTTCATCGACAGCGGTTTTGCCTGCTTTGCCGACGAGATGCAGATAATATTGGAAAACAGATTCCCCGATTTTAACAAACGTAAGAAGAGCATCATCATCACCCATACCGACATAGATCATACAGGACTCCTGCCACGATTCGACACTGTATACCTGAACGAAGACTGCTACGAGAATTTTTTGCTTGAACAGAGAAGAGAGAGCAATTTTAGAGAACAGAACCGTCTGCATGAGCCATATTATAAGCTCAGCAAAATGATATCCGAATATGCTTCTCCACGTATGGATACACTCAGGATCATCGGCAAAAAGACCGACGATAGTGTGATCTCAAAGATAAGTGAACTTTCATTTGGCGATCTGCAATTCGATATCTACGAGGGCAATGGTGGTCATATCAGAGGGGAGACGATAATCGATTGCAAAAAATACATGATCGCTTTCACAGGAGATATCATCGTCAACATCAAAGGTTTCTCCGATGACCAACAAACATTCAATAAATTCGCGCCATATCTTATGCAGAGTGTCAACGCAGATTCTGCAAAAGCGACGGTTTGCAGAAACGAACTGACTAGGATGACGTCAGGTTATCTTCTGTGCCCCGGACACGGAACATGGTTCGAGAATACCCATGACAACGGACCACATGACAATGAATATCGCATCTGAATATGTGAATAAAGGCATAGGATCGAAATCGTGAAAAATCAAATGTTTCCGTTCTGACGACCCTGAAAATCCACGAACTCAGAAACCCCGTCATGGATCAAAACACCTGCAGAAGATTCATTATCGGTCGAATACAGATACACATTTCAATTGAGTTAAATCTGAGAAATACTGTCCGGTGGCTGTGTTTAGACTATACGTCATTACAGATCGGGGATCGTCACACGGATTGTCTGAATCCGAGGTTGCAAGGCTCGCATATTCGGGCGGTGCTGATGTCGTACAACTCAGAATGAAAAGTGGATGCGGAAGGGAAATCCTGGAGCAGGCCGTCATTATAAGAAAATATGCTTCAGAGTACCGCAAAATGTTTATCGTGAACGATCGAGTTGATATCGCTCTACTCTCAGATGCCGACGGCGTACATCTAGGCCAAACGGATATCCCGATAAAGGAAGCGAGGAAACTATTGAGCGACGGGAAGATCATTGGAAAATCTGTACATAGCTTGGAAGAGGCCATTACAGCAGTCGATGATGGCGCTGATTACCTGGGTGTCGGTTCGATCTTCGCCACTGCCACAAAGGAAGACGCAAAACAGCATCTGGGTCTAAAAACCCTGATGTCAATAAAGGACGCAGTAGACATCCCGGTTGTGGCCATCGGAGGGATAAACATGAACAACATCGCATCCGTAGTTGCAACCGGTGTCGAAGCAATTGCCGTAGTGTCTGCTGTTGTCTCTGAAGATGACATCATGGAAGCTACTAAAAGAATAAAGGATCTTGTCGCTACAGAAAACCGGGAATCTCGGAAAATATGAATGGTGAATGCGATGAAAATCAACGGAAACAACATCAATCTTATATCGCCGATACCGTTGGTGGAATTTCTATCGGTAAACGGTTACGATCCTGAGAGAATAGCCGTTGAGTTGAACGGGGATATAGTCCCAAAAAAAGAATATGCCGATGCGATCATAAAAGATTCTGATTCGTTGGAGATTGTGAGTTTTGTCGGGGGCGGATGATGAGAATCGAAATGAACGGTAAAGGAACAGATACTTCCTGCAGGACCGTTATGCAATTACATGATGCACTGTTCCCGGATGCGGACGTGATGATTCTCAACGGATATCGAATATCATGTGACGTACGACTCAATGAGAACGACCAGATATATTTTGGAAAAAGTAAAGATTTTCCAGACATCGAAGGACCTGAGATGATCACGTCTACAAGAGATTCTACGTTTGTTCACGAGAGACTCGGAAAGGCGACGGTGGGCATAGCTGGTTTGGGAGGTCTGGGTTCCAATATAGCAGCGATGCTGGCGAGATCCGGTATAGGTTGCCTCGTGATAGCGGACTTCGACACTGTGGAACCTACCAATCTCAACAGGCAGAACTATTACATCGATAGCATAGGGATGAATAAAACC
>JBAYAO010000133.1:0-2848 GCA_041669745.1 Candidatus Methanomethylophilaceae archaeon
TACATAATTCTTACCTTCTATGACAATAGCTCCATTCTTTATAGTGATACCGCTGGAGTTTATAATGACATTATCGTCACCAGACATTATCTCTCCTTCGGTATTGAAGTATGCCTGTACGACTCCTGCCTTGTACCCTACGAGTCTGTATAGGTCGACATCCCAATTCTTCTCAAGAATTAGTCCTGTGAAGTTTGTACGTTCGTCATCAAGTTCATCTAGTGCCTGATTACCTACAACGATCTTCGCAGAATATTTGTCAGATATCTCTGAATCGCCCGTTCCTGATGATATTGAACTCTGAGAGGTTGTCATCAATGATGATAGCTGACTCTGACTGTCTTGAAATGACACATCTCCAAACCACAATACCGTAAGACATGACGGCCATGATATCTCCGTACATGCGAGAGGTACAGTAGACATCGTGATCCCATTCTGATGGTCGGTAACAGTGCCTATACACGTATAAGGTTTGAAGCGTTCATCTCTGTATGCAGGGTTGTCGTAATATTGCCATTCATTCGTCTGAGTGGCGTCATTGAACAGATATTGATAATAGAAGTTTGTATAGTGCTCATAAACGCATGCTATATCTCCCAATGTCATACCTGTCGCAGCTTCTAAGTCCGCGTATGAAGAATATTTGTAGGATGCGGAAGGGAAATTCTGCGATATCTCAGATGCTTGTACCTCTGAGATTGTAAACGATACGCAGTCGTTAGGATGATAGTAGTTTACAATATTATTGAAAGCTATCAAAGCTGTTTGAAAGTCCCTATCGGTCGAGGTCTGCAACGTCCCTGTATCGACACCGGGATAAGCGTAATATATCTTACTGCCTTCTACATTGGCCGTGTTATCGGATACATGACATGTAGAAGAATAGTTCTCGGAATTGACCGTCTGTGTGCCTAAAACGTACGTAGAGCCTTGATCTTCGTTCTCGGATATCTGGAGTATGTCTAAGGTCTCCTGTGTGCCTCTGGAGGTCGTATATGACTCACCATAGTCAATATACATATTAGTGAAGTAGTCATATCCTGTCGAAGATGACGTAGAGGACAGGTCTACAAAGTATGCGTAATCGTAGAAGAATGGGTGACGGTTGGTCATCTTACCCAATGCCTGTACTTGGTCCCAACAATAAGCATCTGTTCTCAGTCTTGCGACTATTGTATCGTCTGGGAGAGTTGCTAAATGAGAAGATGATTTAATAGTCTCTATTTGTGCAGATGTGTAAGAAGGTTGAATATCGGTATACGTTCCTCCTACTGTATAATCATACATATATCCGGTATCGCAGAACACACCTTGGTAATTGTATCCTCCTGCGGTCATCGCTATGAATGCAAAGAGAGCTTTGGGAGAACCAAAAACTTGTTCTACGCTGACAACAGTTCCTGAACGCTGTATGAGGAAATAGACTTTGAGTCCAGATGTGGCATCGAGTACGCATGATAACAGCGTTCTGCCTGTCGGTACCGTGATAGATGAATCAACTGATAACGTGAGGTTGGTATTGTATGCGAATGAGTACGTAGATGATGAATATGATATATCTGCGATAGATGATATCTTAGTAGTCTTCATCTTATACGCTGTATTGTAGCACTGCATAGTGATGGTACTGTCATCGCTGTCGTGTTTCTCAATGACCATATTATATCCATGGCCGTATGCTTGAATATAGATCGTAGTAGTACCATCTACTAATGCAGGTTTCTCATTATATGGTGCTGTAAATTGATCCCAATATCCTATCGAACCGTTATCATTGAAATACAATTTAGGTACTTCTACCTCTGCATAACAGAAAGGCTGATTCAGTCCGTATAATATGTTCACATTAGTAACTATCTGCGAGATATCATATCCTGTGATATTATCATTCGTATTTGTATAGTTTATAAATACGGTTGGCTGTTCAATAGATGACATTCAAACACCTGTGTACTGCGAGTACAATGTAGTACCTACGCTCCTACGTTCTACCAGAGAGATGGTGTAATTTAAAAGATGCGGTTTGTCGGGGTCATAAGACGAGGAAAATGCAGTTATTGCTACATTCGCTCTCTCACCGGGATAGAGATTCAGGGAGGAATCCAACTCCTCTACCTCGTATAAATATCCTTTCTTATTGACCTGCATCGTAGACAGTAACCATGCTATCCCTACCTGTACACGCGTCCTTCCGTTATACGTCACATAGTTATTCTGTGTGTTGATAAAATCATAATTCGATATATCTTCTTCATAGTCGTTCCTGACACCAGATATCTTAATAGTACGCATTGGCCCCATCGTATCGAATATCTGAGTACGTGTGGCAGGCTTGTTGGGAATGCCTATTGTAATTGTGTTTCCTGTGATTGATTGCTGTATACCTGTAATATGTTTTAATTCCCATGGCATATATGGATAGCCTGCAGTCGTAGATGCCCATTGCACACCTACCCAGAATCTGTATCCCTGTCCGAAGTTAGTATCTGGTATCAATTGTATCCCTTCAAGATATTTCTCTGAATATATGATATGGAGACATCTAAATCCACGGGTCTGTCAAGATCTATGTTGCATTGATAATTATCTAAGAAAACAGGATATTCTTTGTACGCTCCCGCTTCGTTCAGATTGTATATGCGTATCATATACGCATTGCTGTACATTTGCACGATCTCGCGCATTGCCTTGATCGTCTTCATAAACTTAGCATTGCTAATATTAGTATAGTCGTAAGATATGGAGGGAACTCCGCTGTCATTAGGGTCGGAATATGATTCGGGTTGTGTACGTGTGCAGCTTATTGATATCTTACCTACTGCACCGCCCGTTCCATCTACGAATA
>JBAYAO010000134.1:0-2794 GCA_041669745.1 Candidatus Methanomethylophilaceae archaeon
GACGGCCATAGCGGCGGGGAAACACCCGGTCCCATTTCGAACCCGGCAGTAAAGTCCGCCTGCGTCTATGTCTGTACTGTATTACGCAAGTATACGGGAACACATAAACGCTGTCAACCACTTCTCTTTCAAATACTGTTCATCCTGTTATCTCGTCGAAACCAGAAAAATGGTAAAAGGTTTATGGATTGAGGATTTCAGATCTTACAGAGCTTCTGCAACTTCTCCCATTTCTTATCCACATCCGCCTGGATATTCTCGACGATCGGAATGTATTTCTCTCTGGTCAGATGCTTGAATCTCCCCTGAGCGTTTATCCAATCCATCACAGGTCTCTTCTCCTGTTTTCCATCTGCGATCCTTTCGCTTTCGGCGGTGAGCTTGAACTCTCCGTTCACACATTCCCATAACGGCCAGACACAGGTCTCGACGGCCAACTTGGCCATGATCACCGTATCGTCCGTCGGACATCTCCATCCTCTCGGACACGGAGACACCGCGTTGATGAATGCGGGACCGCCGCACTCGAACCCCCTCTCGGATTTCTGTATGAGGTCCCTCCAGTTGTGCGGTGACGCCTGGGCCACATACGGGATGTTGTGTGCCGCTATGATCATCGAGAAATCCTTCGGATACTCTGTCTTCCCAGGCACGACCGACCCCGCAGGGGACGTGGTAGTGGAGGCCCCGAAACCCGTCGCTCCCGACCTCTGGATGCCGGTGTTCATGTACGCTTCGTTGTTGAAACACACGAACAGCATCTGATGTCCCCTTTCAAGAGCTCCGGACAGTGCCTGGAACCCGATATCGTATGTCGCCCCGTCACCTGCGAATGTGACGAATCTCATGTCGTCCTTGATCTTCCCCTGCTTCTTGAGGGACCTGTATGCGACTTCGACGCCTGCGCATGTCGCGGCCGCGTTTCCGAACGCCGTATGTATCCATGGAACGTTCCATGCCGTGTACGGATATATCGTGGTCGAAACCTCGAAACATCCTGTCGCACTTGTGACCACAACAGGCTTATCGGTGCCCATGAGCACCTGTTTCGCGATTATCCCCTCCGCGCACCCGGCACAAAGCCTGTGGCCGGAGGTTATTCTGACGTCCGACTTTGTCAGTTCCTTTATGGATTTGCTGCTCATTCCTCTACCCCCGTGAAATTGAACTGCTTGGCCTTGCCTGCTATCATTTCCCTGAACACTTTCTTGAAATCGGAAACCCGGGCATCTTTTCCACCGAGACCGTATATGTAGTTGTACATCCTCGGCATCTTTTCCTTCACGGAAAGCGCTGTGACCACATCGGGGAACATCGGACCGTATGCCCCTACTCCCAGATGCTTGTCCAGCACTGCAACGCCCTTCTTACCGTCAAGTACCTTCACCAATGATTCCGCCGGCCATGGCCTGAAGACGCGTGGCATGCATGCTCCGACCTTGAGACCTTCTTCGCGAAGTTCATCTACAGCTGCCTTCATCGTTCCGTAGGACGAACCTAGAACGACGGCCACGTACTCCGCGTCCTTGCACATGTACTGCTCGACGAGATGATACTCCCTTCCGGTGAGTTTCTTGAAGTCCTTGAACACCTCTTCGGAGACCGATAACGCCTCGTTCATGGCCTGAACCATCTGATACTTGTGCTCGAGATAGAACTCAGGACCGTCCATCAACCCGTGCGTGACCGGATGTCTCCAGTCGAGCAACGGGTACTGCGCGTCATACTCCCCCACGAACTTCTTCACATCGTTCGTGTCCATTGGCGTCATCCTCTCGATGGCATGTGTGAGGATGAAACCGTCGAGATTCGTCATTATCGGCAGTTGCACCTTCGGATGCTCTGCGATCCTGGGTGCCATAACCGAATTGTCGTACGCTTCCTGTACGTTCTCCGCGAACATCATGATCCATCCGCAGTCCCTTGCGGACATCGCATCCCCATGATCGTTGTTGATGTTGATAGGCCCGCTGATGGCCCTGTTCGCCACGGCCATCACTATAGGTACTCTCATCGCAGAGGTGATCGGCAGCATCTCCCACATGTACGCCAACCCCTGCGAGGCCGTTGCAGTGAACGTCCTTGCGCCGGCAGATGCCGAGGCGGCACATACCGATATCGCACTGTGTTCGGATTCCACACAGACGAACTCCGTATCGACCTCACCGTCCGCGACATACTCCGAGAATTTCTCCACAATGATCGTCTGAGGCGTGATCGGATATGCTGCACACACGTCCGGATTGATCTGCCTCCATGCCAATGCCACCGCATTGTCTCCGTTAATTGCTATATCGACCATCTTCACTCCTCCGTCATCGTGATCGCCTTCTTCGGGCACATCTTCGCACATATTCCGCATCCCTTGCAGTGCGACAGTTTTATACCGGACATCTTGTCGTCCTTGACGATGATGCAGTTGTCAGGGCAGTATATCCAGCATGTCATGCAATCTATGCATTGAGACATGTCTACCACGGGCACATACGATCTCCAATCGCCCGTTTCGAATTTCTCGGCACTGCCTGGCTCCGTGACACGACCGCCAATCACCATATCCTTGTGATCCATCTATTGCACCTCCTCGTATGCTCTGCGCAGAGCCGCAAGATTCTTCACTATGACCTTATCGGATAATTTACCCGTGAATTTTGACGTTATCTGGTCCTCAAGCATGCTGTAAGACACGATCGGCGACACCTTTGTCAGCGCTCCGAGCATCGCGGTATTGGCAACCGGCCTTCCGATCTCCTCTATGGAGATCTTGGTGGCGTTCAGAGTATGACATTTCGCA
>JBAYAO010000135.1:0-2655 GCA_041669745.1 Candidatus Methanomethylophilaceae archaeon
GGCGATACCACGGCGATAGCATCGGATGTCGTTCCCGTCTCCGTATAACCGAGATCCCGCAATGCTGCCGTTTTGGCTTCGGTCATCGCTATGATCGCATTGACCTTCGCAGCATCCGTCAGAGGATTCGGGGATATCCCTATTACGTTTATGGTCCCCGCGTATCTGAGGGCCGCCGCCCTCTTCTTCGATACCTCGTGTTTGTGTACCCAGTCCTTTAACTCCTCACCCGCTATCACCTGATTGCTCAATCCCGCAGTGACGATTGCCATGGTGTCGACGCCTCTGTATGAAGTCTTTACCGAAGTGAGCACATATTCTATCTCTGCGGCGGTCATGAACCCTACGGTCCCCGATGGAAGTTCCAATCCGTCTATTACGGATCCGATATCCTTCCTCGGGTCCTCGCAGTTGTAATCCTTCGGCACCTCTATTATCACTATGTCTTCAGCTGACGATGGACCGCCATTGAAGACCGCAGAACTCAGGAACTCCATGGTCCTTCCCAAACTAATGACGGCCACAGGGAACTCACCGGTATGTTCTATCCTTATGTTCACTTTCTCAAAACTCATGTAATCGCCTCGAAAAGACCGACGAACACATCTTCGATTCCTATCTGTATATGTATGCCCAGTATCGCGTACAGGGGAAGAGTGACCATCAGCAAAAACAGAATGGAAGAAAGCTCCAGCAACGCATAGGACCGTGTAACATCCTCTGTTGTGGGTAGCTCCCCTTTCCCCATCACATAGACGTTCGCCTTCTCCATGCTTATGCCCAGTGCCGCCGCGAATGCTGTCATCGGCCAACCGCTGTTGGGAGAGGGGGTCTTAGCATGCTCCTCCATCGCGGCGGGGATCACCGCCTTGTAATCCATGCGCAGCAAGAAGGCCCCGATGGTGATGAAGACCGGCGAGATCCTCGCCGT
Organism: Candidatus Methanomethylophilaceae archaeon; assembly: GCA_041669745.1. GTDB lineage: Archaea > Thermoplasmatota > Thermoplasmata > Methanomassiliicoccales > Methanomethylophilaceae > JBAZDV01. Next base: position 932 of record JBAYAO010000135.1, read on the forward strand.
CATATATCCCAGAACATCATCCAATTTGGCCGGAAAATATCCGAGGTCACCGTATTTCTCGTTACGATAACCCCACATCGCATCCATGAGATTCGCACAACGGAACATCACCCCGCCGATAATCCCGAATATACCGAAATATGTCATGGGCGAGACGACACTGTCGACATAGTTTTCGGATACGGTCTCGGTACACGATGACGTGATGTGCTTTGGATCCATACCTTCCGTATCTCTGCTCACTATCATCTGGGTCTTTTCTGCTGCCGCTTCGATATCACCGTTTTCAAGATCCTTTTGGATCGGTTTGCAATGTTTTCTGAATGAGAACACGGCAAATGTAGTCTTGAACAGCATTGCCGTAACGATGATCCACACCACCTCTCCCAGATAATAGTGGGCGGCCGAACATATCATGAGAGCGACGAAACCGAACAACGCGAATACCAATAGATACGAGAGGAACCCTTTGAACTTGGTCGCTCTCGGACCGCCGCGTCTTATGTGCCTGTCCAACCAGGACAGCATGTTGCCCATCCATCTCAACGGATGGATTCTGTTCGGAACCTCACCTACGACCAGATCTAACAACAGCGCCAGGAGGACGATCAGTATTGCATCGACCCACAGATCCAAGAGATCACCATCCAAGCGATCTTAGGGAATCGTGGGCAGCCTGGACGAACGCCATGTTCTTCTCACGGTCCTTGACACAGAATCTCACATACCAGTCGAACGGCCTCCCGAACGAAGCACAATCCCTGACCATTATCCTGTTGTCCAGCATACGGTCGACGAATGTCGCACCGTTGACATTAAGCGAACGCAATGAATTGAAAAAGAAATATGAATCGGTAGGAGTGGTCACCGGGAAACCGATCTCTTTCAGCTGCGTGTACATCCATTTAGCTTCGTTATGCATAACGGTCGCGGCACGATGCACATACTCCATATGGTCACGGATCAGGATCTTGGCCACATACTGCTCTATCTGGCCGACGTTCCAGGTCATTCTTACCTTCTCCATCTGTTTTATGAGTTCCTTGTCGCCGAAACCGAAACCTATACGTATGCCCGGAATGGCGAACGATTTGGTCAACGACCCGACAACGAGAAGATTGGGATAGTCCTTGACATAACCGGAACAGGTGATGTCCGCATAGTCCGGAACCAGTCCTAGAAGCGTTTCGTCCAAAAATACAAGAACGTCGTTCTTCAGACAATCCGCGACGATATCCAATATCTTGGCCCTCGGTTCGATCCTCCCCGTCGGATTGTTCGGATTGCATATGTACAGTGCCTTAGCGCCTTTCGATATCAATTTTGACAGCGAATCCGTGTTTATCCTGAAATCATCGGACTCGATAAGCAGATTGTCGATCACGTTCGCACCTACGACCTTGCACTGATGCGAATATTCCGAGAAGGATGGTCTTGATATTATCACCTTGTCATCCTGATCTACGAACGTATTCGGAAACGTCCTGATTATGTCGGATGACCCTGCACCGACGATGATGTTCTCCTTGTCGACATCGAACCTCTCCGACATCGTCGCCTTCAGCTCACCGCACGAATCATCCGGATAATGACTGATCCCGGACGTGGCTGAAACGATGATATAATTCAGAAATTCCGGCGGACCGAACGGATTCAGATTCTGACTGTAGTCTTCAACACCGTTCAATTTCCATGCTTGGCCTCCATGAACGGTCTTCGGAAGA
>JBAYAO010000136.1:0-2642 GCA_041669745.1 Candidatus Methanomethylophilaceae archaeon
CCACTATTTCGGCGTTCACTCCGTACACATCCGCGATACTTTCTGTGGTGATGACCTCACGGGGCGGCCCGTGGAGCACTATGTGCTCATCCTTCAGTATGATCACGTCATCTGCATATCTTATCGCGATATTCAGATCGTGTACCGCCATTATCACACCTATTCCCTTCTCCGTTACCAATCTTCTCATAAGATCCATCGTGTCCAACTGGTATTTGAGATCCAATGCGTTTGTTGGTTCATCGAACAGATAGAAATCGGTATCCTGCGTCAGGGACCTTGCGATGAAGACCCTCTGTCTCTGTCCGCCCGAGAGCTCGTTCACATTCTCGTACATGAGATCGTCGATGTCCATCATCCTCATGGATCGCTCCACCGCACTGAGGTCTTCATCCGAAGGCTCCCACCCCATATACGGTGTCCTTCCTACGAGTACCGTCTCCAACACGGTCGTGTACGGCATGTATACAAAATTCTGCGGCACATATCCTATTCTTTTGGCACGTTCACTCGGATCCATCTCGAGAACATCGACATCATCCAGATTCACCTTCCCGTTCTTGGGTTTCATTATACCGGCTATGGTCTTGATCAGCGTTGATTTTCCGCAGCCGTTCGGTCCAAGTAGGACTATTATCTTGCCCGTCTCGAAAGTGACATTTATACCGTTTATGACGATCCTTTCGCCATATCCCTGATGGATATCCTGTAGTTCGAGCTTCATTCTATCTTCCTGCCCTGTCCCATCGTGATCAGATAGACGAAGAAAATCCCACCTATCAGATACATTATGACACCGACCGGCAATTCCTCCGGTGCGATTATCACACGTGCGACCGTGTCCGATACCAGTAGGATGAGTGCTCCCATCAGTGCCGATACCGGTATCAGATATCTCTGGTCGTTGCCTATTATCATCCTGCAGATGTGCGGTGCCATGAGACCTATGAATCCGATTATGCCTGTGAATGCGATACATGCGGATGCCGCCAATGACACGGTCACCAATGAATACAATCGAAGTCTGGGAACGTCGATCCCCAAGTTGGAAGCGATATCATCACCACCTAACAAAGCATTGAATTTCACCGCATCCCCCATCACCGCTGCGAAACATATGATCACTATCGGCAGAAGGATGAATATAGCCGCCCATGACGCACCCCACATACCTCCCATCAGCCAAAGTGTGATTTCCCTTAGAGCCTCGTCATTCGAAGCATACTTCAGATATGTTATACCCGCTTGGAAAAGATATCCTATGACCACTCCCGCAAGGATTATGATAGACTGCGACGACCTCTGCCTTCTGCTTATCGAATACACCAGGAATATGCTCAGCATCCCGAATATGAACGCGAACAGCATCATGATTATGGATGAATTACCAAAATACTGTCCCGCTATTGTGATCGAACCCGAGTAAAAGGCTCCGAACAAAGAACTCCCCATCACGATGGATACGGCCGCTCCGAAGGAGGCCGCAGAAGAGAGGCCAAGTGTGAACGGACTGACCAACGGGTTCCTGAGCGTGGCCTGCATCACCGTTCCGGAATACCCCAGAGCTACTCCTGCCAGTATTGCCAGGAAAACCCTGGGCATGCGTACACTGATTATTATGGGCGTGGCCGCAGCGTTCACAGGTGCAGATATATGATTTGGAAACAATGCATGACCTATGGCTAGCAGAAGATCAGTGACACTGATCTTCGTCGGACCTGTGTCCAAGGCTACGAACATCGTGATGACTATCAGAACTATCAGTACTGTGAGTAACGCCAATTTTCTCCTTTCATTGGCTTTGTAGAATTCTTTCACTTTCGACATGAATCGTTCTCAGGAATGGTTTTTCCGCTCTTCGCAAATCCCTACTGCGCTTAATATTACTTATTTACGTTTATAGCGTATTTGGTGACACTTAAATATCTATAGTGCTACTGTAACCGCAAGGTGTTATATAAATCATGGATAAGAACAAGGGTATTGCATTAGCGATCGTAATAGTGATCGTCGCAGCGGGAGCGGTGTACGTCCTCGTCGATAATACTGGGAACAACAACAGCGGAAGCATCAGCGTCACCCAATACGACGGCAAAGTTGTGACATTCGATTCCGTTCCGGACCGTATCGTCTGTCTGAGCACATATGCGGCCGAAATTATAATCCTTTACGGTGCGGAAGACCGTGTCGTGGGTATATCGTCATCCGTGGCGACCAATGCGGAGCTGGCCCCGTACTTCGCCGATGCCGTGAATGTCGGATCCTTCAGCAGTCCGACCACGGAACTGATAATATCCGCTGATCCTCAGGCAGTGATCACATACAGCTCTTCCAACGATGCTATTATCGAATCGTTGTCTGGAACGAGCATAAAATGTGTTGCAGCCGAATGTTCAAGTATGGCAAAGATGACGGTCGAAGCAACAGCCATAGGTGTCCTTGTGGGACAATCGGAAATGGCCAAGACCTATTGTGATTTCTTTGAGAACATCGTCGATACGGTGACAGATGCGGTTAAAGGCAAAACCGGACCCACGGTGTACATGGAATCCTTCAGTACGTGGTCGGCCACCGGGAGCAGCAGCGCATACAGCCTGGTTCTGGACGCTGTCGGTGGAACAAATTGTTTCCCCGGTGGTGGG
>JBAYAO010000137.1:0-2638 GCA_041669745.1 Candidatus Methanomethylophilaceae archaeon
CCTCTCGATTGGCCCTGTTCAGACTCAGAGCTTGGATCATTTTGTAATCAGATGACAATTATTGAGCGCTCCATCTGACGCATCCACAATTCTGCACCTGAATGAATATAGAAGGGAACCGCGAGATCACGGTTCCCTCACGAGTTTGTTCCGTCGAATTCATTTTTTGCCGCGAACTATTGCAACGACTAGCAAAGATACGACGAAAGCGGCGACAACCGCCAGGATCGTGAGAATATCTCTGTCGGTAACGTCATCCGGTAACGATACGGACGTAAGGGAAGTGCAGCCGAGATAGACACCTCCTCCTACGTGCTCCAGACTGTCGGATTCCAAAATCACAGACGTAAGGGAGGTGCAGTCCTCGAAAGCATAATCGTCGATATCAGTAACGCTGCCGGGCATCGATATTGACGTTATAGATATGCAGCTGCGGAAAGCGTAATAACTGATCTCCGTGACACCGTCAGGTACAGCGTACGATCCGACTTTCGCAGCGGGACAGAAGATCAATGTGGTACCCGACTTGTTCAACAATACCCCGTCAATCGACGAATAATTCGCATTCGAAGCATCGACATCGATGCCGGTCAAGGATGTGCAACTGCGGAAAGCGAAAGCATCGATAGCTGTGACGCTGGCGGGTACCGATACACGTGTCAACGAGGTGCAACCGAAGAAAGCATTGCTCCTGATCACCGTAACGGTATCGGGAACCGTGTACGATCCCGTGATTCCGGTAGGACACCATATCAGTATGTTCCCTGCTTTGTCGAACAGCACCCCGTCAATCGACGAGTAGTCCGGATTCGAGACGTCGACGTCGATATCCGTCAAAGATGTACAGCCGGGGAAGGCACCGTTTCCGATCTCCGTGACGCTGGCGGGTATCGATATCGATGTCAGGGATGTGCAGCCTTCGAAACTGTAGTTCCCGATATACTCGACACTGTCCGGTATCGATACGGACGTAAGGGAAGTGCATCCGTAGAAGGCACCGTTGCTGATACACTCGACACTGCCGGGTACGGTGTACGATCCGACTTTCGCAGCGGGATGGCAGATCAACATATCCCCTGCCTTATTGAACAGCACCCCGTCGGCTGACGAATAATACAGATTCGAACCGTCGACGTCGATCTCTGCCAGCGATGTGCAACTGTAGAAGACAGAATGTCCGATACCCTCGACGCTGTCGGGAATCGATATAGACGCAAGGGAGGTACAACCCTCAAAAGCAGAACGTCCGATATACTCGACACTGTCGGGAATCAGTATAGATGTCAGCGAGGTGCAGTTACGGAAGGCCGCGCCCCCTATTTCCGTTACACCATATGGTACGGTATACGATCCGGTCTTTCCGGCAGGACACCATATCAATGTATTCCCCGCGTCACCGAAAAGCACCCCGTCAACCGAGGAGTAATCGGAATTGGAGTCATCGACATTTATTTCGGTCAACGAGGTACAGCCGGAAAAAGTACCGTCTCCGATAGACTCGACACTGTCGGGAATCGATATTGATGATAGATGCGCACAATCGTAGAAAGCGTCGGATCCGATCGCTGTAACACCATCCGGTACGGTATACGATCCGGTCTTTGCGATGGGATAGCAGATCAATGTTGTCCCGTCGAAAAGCACCCCATCGACTGACGAATAACGTGAATTCGAACCGTCGACGTCGATATCTCTCAGCGAGGTACAATCGTAAAAAGCGAAATATCCGATATATCCAACGCTGCCGGGAATCGATACGGACACGATGGAAGTACAGTCTTCGAAAGCAGAAGATCTGATAGACTCGATATTATATGGAATCGATATGGATGCAAGGGAGACACAACCGTAGAAGGCATAGTCTCCGATGACCGTAACTGTATCGGGTATCGATACGGATGTCAGGAATGAACAACCGTAGAAGGCATTTTCCCCTATCCCGGTGACTGTGTAAGTCACATCGTCGTGCGTAACCGTCGACGGTATGCTTAACGTTCCCGTTTTGAACATTCTGACCGCCGTACCGCCGTCACCTACCTGTACGGTGTAAGCTGTCGAAGATGTCACTTCGTAAACGATCTCCGTACCCTCTGCCGTAAAAGATTCGAATGATATAGCTGAAGATGCAGATACACCTTCGTCAATGCAGACCATGAACACTGGAACTGATGACAGCATCAGGACCGCCACGGTCAGTGTGACCAAAAACTGAGTTCTTCTTTTACGGTCTGATGCACGGTTCGCATTTCCATCATTCATGAAAACAATCACTCCGAATATTTTAACACAAACTGCTACCAGCGTATTTACCTATATCGCATAGTCCTTCTTTCCATGTGTATCCTGCGTATTGTGTGTACTAATACGAAATTTTCACGAAATTTTCGATATCTTGGAAGGTAAACAATGTGAATGCCCGTATTGCTCAATAGCACCTCACATTATCCGTACCTATCGTCATAACATCGCTGATGTCCGATCTCTTTCTCCGCATTTTTTGGTCTGTTGATTTGTTTTTTGAACTTGTATACGACGAAAGACGACATTTGGCACATGATCATGCACCTGACGAACGGTCTCTATAGATGTCTCTGACCGCGTTTCGGAGTTGCTCAGTATGATTATTAAGCCACGTTAC
>JBAYAO010000138.1:0-2598 GCA_041669745.1 Candidatus Methanomethylophilaceae archaeon
AGCGGCATAACCGTGACGGATCTGACCGGGGCGTTCCGCGAATGTTTCGCGGAAGCGACGAAAGAATATCTGATCGACGAGGATGGTCTTATACCGCCGTTCTTCCTCGAAGAGGAGCTTATGTACCGTCTGAGGTCCACGTCGGTCACGCTGGACAACATATGCAAGGCGCTGATAGAGCTGGGGGACATAGTCGCTGACAAGAAAAGATCCATGAGGAGGCTGCCGAGGTCGTACATGGGTTCGCTCGGCAGATTCCTCAGGTTCTGGGCATCGTGTGACGAGCGGATCTACGTCAAACTGATCAACGGAGGGGAGAACCCGTCATTCGAGGCGTATTGCATGGATCCCTACGCTGCCGCAGAGCCGCTGAGGGACTGCAGATCGTCGATACACATGTCGGGGACGTTGGAGCCGCTCGACGAGTATGCGGAGGAACTCGGTCTAAGGGACCCGGTGGAGAGGCGTTTCGATCCTCCTTTCGATCCGGCTAATCTTCTCTCCCTGTACGTCGGAGACGTCACGACGAAACACGAATTCATCGGCGACCCGGACAACATGGGGAGACTGAGGGAGAATCTGGTCGGTATAGTGGGATGTACGGAAAGGAACACGGCCGTGTTCTTCCCGTCGTACAGGATGATGGACGAGTTCATCAACGACGGCATACCGGAGAGATTCGGCAGGGACGTCTACTGCGAGAGGAGGGAGATGAGTCAGACGGAGCTCATGGATACGGTCGGCAGTTTCAGGGCATCCGAGGGCAGCGTTCTGTTCGCTGTCGCGGGAGGCAGGGTGAGCGAAGGACTCGATTTTCCCGACAGGGACCTCGAGGTGGCGGTCATCATAGGCATACCGTATCCGTATCCGAACGTCAAACAGAAGGCGCTGGTCAGATACTGCGACATGCGATTCGGCAACGGATGGGAGCACGCCGTCCGTTCTCCGACGGTCAGGAAGATGAGACAGGCCCGCGGACGGCTGATCCGTTCGGGGACGGACCGCGGCGTTTCGGTCGTCCTGGACAGGAGGACCGCGGGACTGACGGGATTCGATGCGGATCTGACGGACGATGCATGCAGGGACATCAGGGATTTTTTCGGCGGCCCGATACGGTGCGATTCCAGAAATAATTAAACCGTTGTCGGGCATGCTCTGTCAGAGAGTGCAGAAAAATGTCTGTAACAGAGATCCTCATCATCATGCTTCTGGGAATTTGGTTGTTCCTGCCGGCATTGCTTCCGAATTCGGCGGCCGTGGTCTTCGGCGGCGGCACGCCCGTCGATTTCGGAAGATCATGGAATGGGAAAAGGATACTTGGCGACGGGAAGACGTGGAGGGGATTCGTCGGTGGCGGCCTGTCCGGGGTCGTCCTGGGCCTGATACTGATCGGGATAGCGGCCCTGTGCGGTTCCGACGACTACTGGGGATTCGGTCCGTTCTGGTCGAATGTCGGCGTTCTGTCCTGTCTGGCGTTCGGTTCCCTTCTCGGCGACATGGGTGGTTCCTTCCTGAAGAGAAGGCTGGGGCTGGAGAGAGGTCAGAAGGCCCCGGTCCTGGACCAGTACGATTTCGTCATCGGGGCGTTCGTGACCACCTCGATATTCTACCCGTACTGGGTGTACGGGAACTACATAGGGGGGTGGCATATAGCGGCACTGATATTCCTGCTCGTGGTGACATATATATTGCACCGCGTCATGAACATCATAGGATACAGGACTGGACTCAAGAAGGAACCCTGGTGAGCAAGATGAACGATCTGTCGAAAGCATTGAAGGATTGCGGGGCTCTGCAGTTCGGGGACTTCACATTGGCCTCAGGGGCCAAGAGCGGTTATTACATAGATATCAAGCGGGCGAGCACGGACCCGAAGGTCCTGTACCTCATCTCGGAACTGATGGCCGAGAAGATCCAGGTCAAGGGTCTCAGGATAGACAGGATCGCCGGTGTGGTCCTGGGTTCCGTACCGTTGGCGGCGGCACTGTCGTTGGCGACCGGCATACCGTACGTCATGGTGAGGAAGGAGAAGAAGGACCACGGCACGGGAAAGCTGATCGAGGGTGTCATGAATGCCGGCGACAGGGTGCTCGTCGTGGAGGACGTGGTGACGTCGGCGGGGTCGATAATATCCGCCATAGGCACCCTCAGGGCCGCCGGTGCGACGGTCACGGACGTCATGTCGGTCATCGACAGGGAGGCCGGCGGTCCGGAGGCGCTGGAGAGCATCGGTGTCACGCTGTATCCGCTGGTCAGGGCATCGGACCTGACAGGAGGGGTCTTATGAGACCGGCGGCGGACTGCAGTCTGTGTCCGTTGTGCGCCGGACGTACGAGGATCGTCCTTCCCAGCGGGAACCTCGATTCGAAGATAGCCTTCGTGGGGGAGGCGCCGGGCGAGAACGAGGACATGGAGGGGAAACCGTTCGTGGGCCGTGCGGGAAAGATACTGGACGAGATAATGCTGAATGCAGGCTTGAAAAGAGAAGACTTCATGATCACCAACACCGTGAAATGCCGTCCGCCCAACAACCGAGATCCCACCGACGAGGAGATGAGGGCCTGCCGTCCGTTCCTCGAGGACGAACTGGTGAACTGC
>JBAYAO010000139.1:0-2580 GCA_041669745.1 Candidatus Methanomethylophilaceae archaeon
CAGTGCAGGTATTTTCCTCGGGATCCTGTTCCTCATGCTCCTGCCGGAGGCCGTGACCGAGACAACTGAAAACGGATACGACACGAACACGGCGATGATCTGTGTCCTCACGGGATTCCTGATGATACTCTTCGTTGATGTCATCATAAAACATTTCCATATGAGGAAATGCACATGCGAATGCCATGAGGATGAACACAGCCACAGCATAACATCACTGTCGGCATTCATCGGACTTTCCGTCCACGCCTGTGTTGACGGTCTTGCATTGGCGACTGCACTCCTCGCAGGCGAAAGCGTCGGAATACTCGCGCTGATCGGAATGTCCATACACAAATTCGTGGTACTTTTCTCACTGTCATCCACTTTCCTGCTCGTGGATCAACCGAGAAAGAAGTCCCTCACCTATCTTCTCGCCTTCTCCCTGATAACACCGATAGCCGGAATGATATCTTTTATCATACTCAACGGAATATCGGTCGAAGGGGTGGCAGGATTGCCGCTTGCGTTCGCAGCCGGTACTTTCATGTACGTCGCGCTGTGCGATATGGTGCCGGAAGCATTCCACAGGAAGAATCAGGACCTCAAATCCTTCCTTTTCCTCATGATAGGTCTTGGCATATGTGCCGCAGCGGTCATCGCAATGAATTATCTCGGCGGACATCTCTGCTGATCCTTCTGATACGACGCCCCTCCACAACCCCCGAGATACATAGAAACCTTAAATACAGAGAACAGAATGCAAACGCGGATGTTGGAAGAAAGTCCTTTGTTGTGGCTGGGATTCTTTGTTATTGTAGTTATACTCCTGGCCCTTGACCTGGGCGTTCTGAATCGCGGTTCCCATCACATACCCGTGAAGAAGGCTTTGTACCTCACGGCGTTCTGGATCGCGATATCCATCATATTCGGCATATTCATTTTCCTGGAGATGGGCGACCAGAAGGGAATGGAATACTTCACCGGATACATAATCGAGAAGGCGATGAGCGTCGACAACCTTTTCGTGTTCATACTGATCTTCGCCATCTTCGAGGTCCCCGACGAATACCAACATAAAGCCCTGTTCTACGGGATAATCGGTGCCCTTGTCTTCCGTGCGGTCTTCATCTTCGCCGGTGCGGAACTGCTTGAAAGATTCGAGGTCGTGATGTATATCTTCGGCATATTGCTGATATATGCTGCCATAAAGACGATGGTGAAGAAGGATGATTCGAACGGCGAGAACATGTTCGCCGTCAAACTCAGCAAACATATCAAATGTTCCGAGGATTTTGACTGCGATAAACTGTTCACCATTAAGAACGGCAAGAGGCTTATGACCCCTCTTCTGCTCTGTATCATCGTCATTGAGTTCACAGACATCATATTCGCCTTGGATTCGATACCTGCCATACTCGCGATAACGACTGATACGTTCATCGTATACACATCCAACATCTTCGCCATTCTGGGGCTGAGATCGCTGTTCTTTGCACTCAAGGGCTCACTGGAATCCTTGGAGTATCTGAAATACGGCCTGGGTATCATCCTGACGTTCGTAGGGGTGAAACTTCTCATATCCAAATGGTATGAATTCTCGATACCGTTCTCGTTGGGATTCATAGGTGTCGTACTGATCGTCACCATAACCGTGTCCCTGATCATGAGGAAAAGAACATCATCTAAAAACGGCGCCTGATCCAAGACCTGTTCTGGACGGACGATTGCTGTTCATCACATCCCCATTCTACTGAGCGATCGGCTTCCTTGGTCGCAACTGGACTTACGGTCCATCATGAACGGAGGGCCGTTCGATGCGTGACTCCTTCTATCCGCCCGAAGGTATTGGTTTCCGTATCTCATAGGCGGAGAAAGACCGCTGTCCTGCGAATAGATATATTTACATTTATTCATATACGCGATCTAGGTACTATGGTGAAATGTCCTGCTAATGAAATATTCAAGGCGCTGTCGGATCCCAACCGTCTGAAAATAGTTGAGATCCTCGCTGACGGGGAAACATGTGCCTGCAAACTCCTTGAGGAATTGAGTGTTTCGCAACCTACACTTTCTCACCACATGGGCATTCTTCAAAGGGCAGGAATTGTCGTCGGAAGAAAGAACGGCCAATGGGTACATTACTCGATCGAGAAGAAAACCGTCACGGAATTGATAGAATACCTGATATCGCTTTCCGAGAAGATACCTGAGCAGGATGTACGTGTTGATATCGCAGATGATAAATCATCCGAATGAACATTGATGGGTACATCCTGTCAGATCGTTGATCTAATGCTGACGGATACCGCCGAATATTTTTCATTCGAATGCCTGCGATTGCTGTATAGAACAGCAAGAAACGCATGTGGATGATGGAATTTTTTGATTTAAGAGGATGAGTGACTTCTTCCGAACAACGTATGCAAGCTCCGAAATATCCGGAATGCGCATTGATGAATTCCAAGGTTCCGCAGATATTTTCACAGACGTTCGTATCTGTCGATCCGCAACGAAGACGGAAAACCTAGTTCTTCATCATTTGAAAAGAAACCAAATTCAGGAATCGACAATACGACCTCATTGAGGGACCGTATGATC
>JBAYAO010000140.1:0-2543 GCA_041669745.1 Candidatus Methanomethylophilaceae archaeon
AACAGGCTTTACGACACTACAAGCGAAGAGGCAGCCAAAGAGGCAGGGCTCTACAACGAGAAGTACACCTACGCCCCGATGCCGTACATAATAGGTTCCGGCAAGATGTTCCCGATATTGGACGAAGCCATCGCCTCGGCGGAGATCGGCAAGGAGAAATCCATCGAGATCGCCTCGGCGGACGCAGCGGGTCCTAGGGACCCGAAGCTCATAGAGATCTACCCGCTCAAGGAGTTCCACAAGCAGGAGATCAATCCCTATCCGGGTCTCGAGGTGAATCTCGGGAACCGCAACGGAACGGTCGTCTCCGCAGGCGCAGGCCGTGTGAAGGTCGATTTCAACAATGCGCTCGCGGGAAAGGACCTCGCGTACACGTTCACCGTCACGAAGCTCATCGACGACCCGACGGAGAAGGCTACCGCGATCGTCGAGATGGACTTCGGTACCGCGGACGGATTCAGTTTCGATATCAAGGAGGACAAGGTCTCGGTCATACTTCCGGATGTTGTCAAATTCCATCAGGAATGGCCGATGGCGAAATTCAGGATCGTCTCCGACATAAGGGATTCCTTCGGCGTGGACACCGTGGAGTTCATCGAGATATGGTCGAAGGCCCCCGCAGCGGACGTTGCGAAGGAAGAGACCAAGAAGAAAGCGGCTCCCAAGAAAAAGAAAGCGGCAGAGGAATAGGTCCTCTGAAGAAACCTTTTAAATAAACCCTATTTATCACTGGGACTGAAGGACGGGTGGCCTAGCTTGGATATGGCGGCAGCCTCCTAAGCTGCAAGCCGTGGGTTCGAATCCCACCCCGTTCGCTTAATTTTCCGGCTGGTCATCGACGGCTCTGTTTTGATTTTGGTATAAAGCATTTCATCATGCAGAAGGCGAGAGCAACATTCTCATCTGTCCGTAATTGCCTCCAGAGACATTTACTTTCTGAACCCTGTAGTCCTTACCGTAGTATTCGGAGATCACAACCTCAAAGTATCCTTGGAAGAACATGCTGTATGACATTGCTACCGAGAACGTAACGTTGAGGTCATTCATATACGACAATACCAGCGGTTGTACAGAATACAGCATCACCTTACCGACACCGGAGGAGCTCAGATAGTTGCTGTGTAGGCTGATGACCTTTTCTATCGAATCGCCTATAATCGATTTAGATTTGATTTTCGCCAGTTCTGTTCCCTGCTTTTTGATAACGTTTCCTATCCAGATGCCGCGTTCATCAAGGTCCATGTACGTAGTTTCCAAGAGCGTCCTGAACAGTCTGGACGGAAGATCTGCCGCAATTTTCATGGACATATGGTATTTTTCTCTGGATTCTATATTTACTTGTTTGGTTCTTATCAGCAGGTCCGAGGCCAACGTGTATATTTTCACTCTTCTGTCTGCGCGGCTTCTTTCGCACGTGACCATCCCTTCTTGGATGAGTTTGGAAAGATTGGCAGATATCGTCGGTTGTGGTCTACCTGTCAGTGAAACAAGTTCTGATCCTTTCCTGCTCGAAATAGACAATTCGTGCAATATGACCCTCTGAACGAAACAGGTGACTCTAACAAGACCCTTTGTCGTCGAATAGATATCAAAATCCGTCATTTCACATTCGTTCATAGGGATGCTGTCCTCCGTCATTCCGTAGATCTCACCGATATTCGGTAACAGTACTGTGTGTATTTTTAACGACGACCGGTTCGTTTTATAAACGTTTTCAAAACTATATTTACCACATAGAATATTTTTTCGACGAAAATGCGGATTTTTGGAAATAGTGATACAAAAATACGATCTCTGAACAGAGGCGGGCAATTCTTGTGGTCTCTTTATAAGCCTGTTTCCTGGTGAAAGGGATTGATGCGAAGTATCGCATGAAGTGATAAGAATGATGACAGAAAGAGAAAGGATAATCGCGGCATTGGATCTGCAGGAAATGGACAGGCCCGCTGCTGCATCTTTGACGTTGATGACGACGGACATGTACAAAGAATAAAAAATCAACCCTGCTGGAATATTCGGCAGGCCGGACGACTTGGCCAAACTTTCCATGCTCGGTCACGATATGTACGGTTTCGATACATGTGAGATTTTCAATATCTGGTCCCATGCTGAGTTTCTCGGGGTCGTGGTGGATTACGGTGACGGGACGGGACAGCCATATGTCAAGAGTTCGCCGTACGGTCTGAACAAGGATTTCGAGGAGCCCGATCTTGACAAATATCTGGATTTTCCTAAGACCAAGATATCGCTTGCAGGTGTTAAGAAGCTCAGGAAACTTGCGGGAAAAGATCTTGCCCTCAACTGTATAAGCAGCTGGGGTCCGCTGACCACGGCCGGTCATCTTGTCGGAACCGAGCAGCTCATGTTTGCCATTGCGACGGACCCGGAGGAGGTTAAGAAGATCATCGGATTCGTTTCAAGATTTAGCGCGGCGGCATACGAACTGGAATTGGAGAACGGTCTCATGGACAACGTCGATTTCATGTGCACAGCAGACCCCTCAGCATCCGGGGATCTTATATCGCCCGATATGTTCGAGGAGT
>JBAYAO010000141.1:0-2506 GCA_041669745.1 Candidatus Methanomethylophilaceae archaeon
AAGTGGAGAGTCAAATCGTTCAATAATTACTTAACAGAACGTTGTTGGTTTTCTCTTGACCAGTGTAGGTTGCGACATTGTCCCGTATGATTAAGAGTTGTGAGGGAAATACGTATGAGCCAACGGATTAATTACTTGGTTTATCTCTTTGGATCGGCATTTTTAGCGTTGGGTATTGCCTACTCTATTGCAGACATGGTCATTTTCGGTATTCACCCGAGCATCGAAGATATGTTGTCGAATTTGATTGTAGTTTTGATTGGCTTGCCAATATTGGCGGCGGGAATTCTCCTGTTCAGGGAAAACATGAAAAGTGCGACAATCTACTCGATTTTACTTATCTCATGTATGATGACGGGGGCGTTCACGTATTATATGTTATTCAAATCCAGTGCGTGGAAGGAATTTCTCTTTTTGACGGCAGCTTCGGCAGTGGTGGTAATTGTTCTTTACAAAGTGTGTGCAAAAACAGGCATAAATGATACAATGAATGGGCTCAATCCTTGGTACAAAGGCCGATTGACAGTTAATGGGAGCAATGGGCATAATTGAATTTGGCAATGTAACGAAGGTTCACGGCTCTTCAAAAAAAAATGTGGTCATAGATTCATTGGACCTCTAATTGGAGAGAAGCGGTTTCGTAGATATAACGGATCCAAGTGGCGCAGGGAAGAGTATAGCATTAAGGATTTTTGCGAATACGCGATTCCGACACCTGGTTCAACAAAAATACGTGAAATCGATGCATGTAAGAATCCGGGATACGCCGTTAAAAACGTCGAATGTTTAGTATATTTACCTGAATTGGGGAAAGATGGTGCGGACGCCGGGATTTGAACCCGAGTTCTAACCTTGGCAAGGTCAAGTGATAACCAGCTACACTACGTCCACTTACAATCGGGAGATTATATTTCCTGATATAAAGTTTACCGTGTGGTCGTGATCGGTAACAGGGTCCACAGGGACTACTGGTAAAGCAGGTTTTTTTAAAATCAATAAAAAACGACGGAAGTAATGTAATCTTGACGATATATCATCGAAAAAAATCCGGTCAGTTAAATATTTTTTAGAGAATTCAGCAGTTAGATAGGTATATAATCCATGTTACTTTACATATAAGCGAAAGTCGAAGGCGTCTGAGTGGGTCTCAGGCAGTAGGATCGTATTATCATGATTACCAAGTTCACAGATTTAGGTATAGCAGAGGATGTCGCAAGGGCCATGGATGACATGGGGTGGGAAGAACCGACCCCGATCCAGGTGGCATCGGTGCCGGAGGGCCTCAAGGGGACGGATATGTTCGCACAGGCCCAAACGGGTACTGGGAAAACAGGATCTTTCGGTGCAATAATCCTCGGAAAGATCGCTTCGGGAGAGAAGATCCCGTCGTCGATTATACTCGTTCCGACAAGGGAGCTCGCGAATCAGGTTGCCGAGGAAATGGAAAAGATGGCCAAGTATTCCGGTCACGAGACGGTTGCCATATATGGGGGCGCATCGATAGAGGCGCAGATCAAGAGATTGGGAAAGGGCGCCGACATAATAGCAGGTACACCCGGTCGGGTAAAAGATATGATCCTTCGGGGTGTTCTGAATCTGACACACATCTCGATGCTGGTCCTTGACGAAGCGGACAGGATGCTAGACATGGGATTCATCGAGGATATCCAGTTCATTCTGAGTTCCATGCCGAACGATAAACAGACCCTGATGTTCTCGGCGACGATGTCCGAAGGGGTGAAGAGTCTCGCCTCGGACTACATGGTGAAACCGAAAGAGGTAACGGTGTCCCAGGACGAGATAATGCTCGATCTCACAAAACAGTATTACATCGGCGTAGGGCGGAGGAACAAGACATGGGCTCTATGCAGGATACTGGACATCGATAAGCCGAAGGCGATAATCTTCTGTCAGACGAAAAAGATGGTCGATATACTAGAGGATAGACTCTCCGGTCTCGATTACAAGGTCGAGGCCATTCACGGCGATCTTCCGCAGTCCAAAAGGGAGAAGGTCATCAAGGAGCTCAAAGACGACGAGATCGATCTTCTCATTGCGACCGATGTGGCCGCGAGGGGACTTGACATCGACGATATCGGATATGTCATAAACTACGATATGCCGGATACCGTTGATGCCTACATACACCGCATAGGAAGGACAGGAAGGGCTGGGAAGGAAGGCATCGCCGTATCATTCGTGACATCGGATGAGGAGCACTTCGTCAAGGAATTCGAGCTTCGTACGGGGATGCCCATAGAGAGACGTGAGGTTCCTAACGAAGAAGGCATGAAAGATACCGTGAGACGGGTTGTGGATTATGATCAGTTGGCAGACGTGTTCGGAATGGTCAAATTCGAGGTGAATCTCGGAAAGGATGACGGATACGGAAGGGTATCTCTGGCGGAATTCATAATTCGTAATGCCAGGATACGTGATGCGGCGATCGGGAGGATCCAAGTCGGTTCCGGGTCGTCCGTCGTCGAGGTTCACAGGGATTATGCCA